>JANOTU010000059.1:0-2641 GCA_031416515.1 Hyphomicrobiales bacterium | reverse complement strand
ATTGATGGCCTTCTCCCGTGGCTCTTGGGCCATGGGAGAAGGTGGCCGAAGGCCGGATGAGGGCCTTGCCATCAGCGTGGTCGAAAAGCAAAAGATGTGTGCATTCATTAGCCTTTGAACCAAGGGCAGGCGAGACGCCCGCGCTCCCAGGAAAACAGCGTGTCTGGCCTTCGGCAAACGGAAACGAAGCGCTTGTTTTTGGGCGTCGCCTATTCGTGCGAAGGCTGGTTCGCGGTTGCCCAGGCTGGGCCCAGGTCCTTGAGGCTGGCTTCGATGCATTCGACTTCGAGGCGGATGGTGCCGCCGCCGGCGAAGGCGAGTGTAATTGCGCCCGATGGCGGTTCTGATTGCTCGAAAGTGATGGCCAGCAGGGCGATGATCGCATCGGCGTCATTCTGGCGGATGTTCTGGACCTTGACGGAGGCCACACGGTCAAAATGAAGGCCGGTGCGGCGGCGTTGTCGTTCGCCTGATTCCCAGGCGAAGCGGTTGGCGAGGAGGGCAAATTGCCGACGGGCCTTGAGATGGGTGATGTCGCCCACCCGCAGCACCGCGTCCTGCATCTGGGCGGAGATCACGGCGAGATCATCGGCATCCAGGGCTGCGAGCTTCAGCAAGCTCTCAAGCCCCGGCAATGCGCGCAACATCAGCGCCGCAGGAGGAGAGCTTGTCCTCCAGCGTCTCAAAGCCGCGATCAAGATGATAGACGCGGTTGATCATGGTTTCGCCCTCAGCCGCGAGTGCCGCGATGACCAGAGAGACGGAGGCGCGAAGATCGGTGGCCATGACGGGAGCGCCGGTGAGCTTGGGCACACCGCGCACTTCCGCTGTGTCGCCGTGGAGATGAATGTCCGCGCCAAGCCGGGCCAGCTCCTGCACATGCATGAAGCGGTTTTCGAAGATGGTTTCACGAATCATGCTGGTGCCATTGGCGCGGGTCATCAGCGCCATGAGCTGGGCCTGGCAGTCGGTTGGGAAGCCGGGAAAGGGCTGGGTATCAACGTTCACGGGCTCGATGCCCTGGCCATTCCTGCGGATGCGGATGCCTTCGGAGGACACATCAACGCCCACCCCGGAGCTGCGCATGATGTCGATCACTGATTGCAGATTGTCAGCGCGCGCCCCCTTGAGCATGACATCGCCGCCGGTCATGGCGGCCACCATCGCATAGGTGCCGGTTTCAATGCGGTCGGCGATCACCTCATGCTCCGCCCCGCGCAGGCTGGTGACACCGGTGATTTTCAGGGTTGAGGAATGAATGCCCTCGATCTTGGCCCCCATTTTCACCAGGCAATTGGCGACATCGCCAATCTCGGGCTCGCGGGCGGCATTGTCGATCACCGTATCGCCGCTGGCCAAAACGGCCGCCATCAGGGCCGCATGGGTGGCCCCAACCGACACCTTGTCAAACTGGATATGAGCGCCCCTGAGGCCGTTCTTGGCGCGGGCATTGACATAGCCTGCCTCGATCTCGATTTCAGCGCCCAGCTTCTCCATGGCCATCAAATGCATGTCCACCGGCCGTGTGCCAATGGCGCAGCCGCCGGGCAGCGAGACCTTGGCCTCGCCGCAGCGCGCCAGAAGCGGGCCCAGAACCCAGAAGCTGGCGCGCATTTTGGAAACGAGATCATAAGGCGCTGTGGTATCGGCGATGGTCCTGGCGGAGATATTCATGGTATCGCCGGATTGGCTCTGGCCTGCGCGCTTGCCGGCGATCATGATGTCAACACCGTGATTTTGCAGAATGCGCTGCAGCAGCCGCACATCGGCCAGGCGCGGCACATTGCGCAGGGTCAGCGCCTCGGGGGTGAGCAGCGACAGGATCATCAGGGGCAGGGCCGCGTTCTTGGCGCCGGAAATATTGATGCTGCCGTTCAGCTTGTTGCCGCCGCGGATACGGATCTTGTCCATGTATTTCCTGCCCTTCAGATCAATTGCCCCCCGGCTTGGTGCGGTAACAAGCACAGATGGCCCAATTGGGGCAAGGCTAATCGCCTGGCAATTTGCGCGCCTTGGCCTGGGCTTTGCGTTTTTGCAGATTGGCCTTCAGCGCCTTGGCCAATCGGGCCTTGCGGGTCTCGGCGGCGGTTGGCTTTTTGGTCATGGGGGGATTTTGCGGCCCCGGCGCAAGTTCGTCAAGCATAAGGGTTGCGTGAAGGTGCCCCCTGTGGCATGTGTCGCCCCGCGATCCCAGCATTGCTGCCGTAGCTCAGTGGTAGAGCACTCCCTTGGTAAGGGAGAGGTCGAGAGTTCGATCCTCTCTGGCAGCACCATTTTTTCAATAATACAAGCAGCGCGCTCCGCCATCGCCAGAGGGACCTCATCCACCCTGTCGGGCACCGTCTCCTATTCGCGAGGTCGCGAACGGGAGAAAGGACAAGACGAGCTTCGTGCGCCTTTGTGTTCTTTGGTGCGCCACGATGGCGCGTGATGTCTGTAGATGGAAGTTCCATCACAGTCAAGTGTTGGTCAGATCGGTAGCTGGCGAGCGGTTTGGCTTGGTGACTGGCTGGATCGAAGCCTCGCGACAAAGGCCGCTATAAGGCGGTCGAGCGAACCGGCGGGCCGTAACGTGAGTGAACCTTGAGCACGCCTCGAAAGTGGAGTTGCGGGTGCCGACCTACGCGAAGTATAGGGAAGG
>JANOTU010000058.1:0-1795 GCA_031416515.1 Hyphomicrobiales bacterium | reverse complement strand
TGTCAGATGTCAAGGCGCCTTCTGACACCTGACACCTGACCACTGATACCTGCTTACTGCGGCAGCTTGTCCTCCACGCCTTTTACGTACCAGTTCATGCTGAGGATATCGCCATCGGGCAGGCCCTTGCCGGCCTCACCGACCACCGTGCCATCCTGCTTGGTGATGGGGCCGGTGAAGGGGTGGAGCTTTCCGGTCTTGATGGCTTCTGCGGTTTCACTGGCGGCCTTGGCGATGTCGTCGGGCATGTTGGTGTAGGGAGCGATGTTCACGGTGCCCTCCGCCATGCCGTCCCATGAGGCTTCAGATTTCCAGGCGCCGTTGATGACATCGCCAACGCGGCGCACATAATAGGGCGCCCAGTTGTCGACGATGGCGGTGAGTTGCGATTTCTCCGCGAACTTGATCATGTCAGAAGCCTGGCCGAAGCCGAGCTTGCCTTGCTCCTGCGCCACTTGCAGGGCGGCGGTTGAGTCTGTGTGCTGCGCCAAAATGTCTGCGCCCTGGCTCAAGAGCACCTTGGCGGCGTCGGCTTCCTTGCCGGGATCAAACCAGGTGTTGGCCCAGATGATCTTGACCTTGAAATCCTTGTTCACCGATTGCGCCCCCAGCATGAAGGCGTTGATGCCGGCGACCACTTCGGGAATCGGGAAGGAGGCGATGTAGCCCGCCACACCCGTCTTCGACATTTTCGCCGCGATCTGGCCGATGACATAGCGGCCCTCGTGGAACTTGGCGTTATAAGTGGTGACGTTCTCGGCGGTTTTGAAGCCGGTGGCGTGCTCGAATTTCACATCGGGAAATTTCTTGGCCACTTTGAGGGTGGGTTCCATGAAGCCGAAAGACGTTGTGAAGATGATATTGCAGCCATCGCGGGCGAGGCGCTCGATGACGCGCTCGGAATCAGCTTCCGCGACGCTTTCCACATAAGTGGTTTCAACCTTGTCGCCGAATTCCTTCTTCACGGCTTCAAGACCCTGGTGATGCTGGTAGCTCCAGCCGAAATCACCGATGGGGCCGACATAGATCCAGCAGGCCTTGGTGGCTGCGGATGCCGGGCTTGCGCCCAATGCAAGTGCGAAAGCGGCGGCGGTAAAAAGCAGTTTGTTCATTTCAGGCTCCCTGTTGTGGTTTTAGCGGTCAGGCACGAAAGGCTGGCCCAAGCAGGCCGGAGTGTTGGCTCTGGTCAGCACCCGATTCCCGGAGATGACCACCAGAGCCAATATTGTAACAAGATAGGGCAAAGAGGAAAGGAATTGTGACGGTATCCCCCAGGCAAATGTTTGCACGGTGAAGGAGAGGATCGAAATCGCCCCAAAGAGATAGGCTCCCGCCACCGTGCGCCAGGGCCGCCATGACGCAAAGACAACCAGTGCCAGCGCAATCCAGCCCCGTCCCGCTGTCATGTTCTCCACCCATTGCGGCGTGTAGGCCAGCGACAAATAGCCGCCCGCAAGGCCGGCGCAACCACCGCCAAACATCACGCAACAATAGCGCACCGCGATCACATCATAGCCCAGCGCATGGGCCGAGGCATGGCTGTTGCCCACCGCGCGGACGATGAGACCGCCTTTGGTTTTGAACAGGAAGTATGCAACTGCGGCGCTGAGCACAATGGCACCGGGGATCAGCGGATCAACCCCTGCGAAATTGGGCAACTTGACACCAGGCTGGCCCACGAAGGATTCGCCGAGAAGTCCCGAGAGGCCAAGGCCGAGAAGGGTAAGCGCCAGACCGGTGGCGACCTGATTTGCGACTAGTGTGAGGGTGAGCAAGCCAAAGAGCAGCGACATCG
>JANOTU010000057.1:0-2585 GCA_031416515.1 Hyphomicrobiales bacterium | reverse complement strand
CAAGCTGGGCGTCAAGCTCACAACCTTGCGCGATGACCAGGCCGCCTATATCGGCGTCACGCCCCAAGGCCCGTTCAAGCCGGATTATTACCGCTATTGATCCCAACCCTCACCCTGAGGCGCGAGCGCCTTAGCGAGCCTCGAAGGGCCCTTCAAGGCTCGCGAAGGCGCTCGCGCCTCAGGGTTGAGGGTTGGGATCAAAAGCGGTAATAATCCGGCTTGAACGGGCCCTGGAGGGCAACGCCGATATAGGCGGCCTGGTCATCGCGCAAGGTTGTGAGCTTGACGCCCAGCTTGGCGAGGTGCAGGCGGGCGACCTTTTCGTCCAGGTGCTTGGGCAGCACATAAACCTCGTTCTTGTATTTTCCCGTCTTGGCGTTGCTGAAAAGTTCGATTTGCGCCAGCGTCTGGTTGGTGAAAGAAGCTGACATCACGAAGCTTGGGTGCCCGGTGGCATTGCCCAAATTCACCAAACGGCCCTGCGAGAGGAGAATGATCCGGGCACCTGAGGGCATGTGGATCATGTCCACTTGCGGCTTGATGTTGGTGGACTTGAAATTGCGCAGTTCTGCAACCTGGATCTCATTGTCAAAGTGGCCGATGTTGCAGACAATGGCCATGTCCTTCATCTGCTTCATGTGGTCAACGGTGATCACATCCTTGTTGCCGGTCGCGGTTACAAAAATATCAGCGTGGGCCACAACGTCCTCAAGTGTCTGCACGGCAAAGCCGTCCATGGCGGCTTGCAGGGCGCAGATGGGATCGATTTCAGTGACCACAACGCGCGCTCCCGAACCTTTCAGAGATTGCGCCGAACCCTTGCCGACATCGCCGTAACCACAAACGACAGCCACCTTGCCCGCCATCATCACATCGGTGCCGCGCCGGATGGCGTCAACGAGTGACTCGCGGCAGCCATACTTGTTGTCGAATTTCGACTTGGTCACCGAGTCATTGACATTGATCGCCGGGAACGGAAGCTCGCCTTTTTTCTGCATCTCATAGAGGCGGTGAACGCCGGTGGTGGTTTCTTCCGACACACCGATGATCGAGGCCTTCACCTTGTCAAACCAGCCGGGGCTGGATTTGATGCGCTTCTTGATTTCGGCGTAGAGGTATTCTTCCTCCTCGCTCTTGGGGTGGGCGACGAGCGACGCATCCTTTTCGGCGCGGGCTCCGAGCAAGATGTAAAGCGTGGCATCGCCGCCATCATCGAGGATCATGTTGGTGAGCTGATTTCCGGGCCACTCGAAAATCTTCGCGGTGTATTCCCAATATTCCTTGAGGCTTTCGCCTTTGTAGGCGTAAACCGGAACCCCGCTCGCGGCAATCGCCGCTGCGGCATGGTCCTGGGTTGAATAGATATTGCACGACGCCCAGCGCACATCAGCGCCGAGCGCCACCAGCGTTTCGATCAACACCGCCGTCTGAATGGTCATGTGCAGCGAGCCCGAAATGCGGGCGCCCTTCAAGGGTTGCAGGCTCTTGAACTCAGCGCGGGTGGACATCAGCCCCGGCATTTCCACTTCCGCCATATCAATTTCCTTGCGCCCATACTCCGCAAGCTTGATGTCGGCGACGTGGTAATCGTGGGTGGCCATGGCAAATCCTTCAAATTATTGTGGATGGCCCTATAGCAGCGGGTTTGGGGTTTCGCAATGAGCATATAAAGAAAGCTTTATGTGCTTTTGCAGGCCGAATTGACGGGGAAACACTGCGCCAAATCTATCATCCCCGAACATGATCTGCCGGTAAACTGTGATACTGTGAGAACATGAGGAATATCATAGTGTCTGAGGCGACGTCGGTTTCTGCGCTTCTGCGTGACGTTTTGCGCGGCATCGGGGACGGTGACAGCGCGTTTGACAGGCTGGCCAATCAGGAGCGCGCGTTGCGGCAGCGGGTCAGGAATTTCTCGACCGCAGGCCGCATGAGCCGGGACGAGCTTTATCAGCGCCGCTCCTGATGGCGGTTTTCATCGACACCAATATCCTTCTGTACGCGGTGAGTTCAGACCCGGACGAGGCGGCAAAGCGCGGCATCGCGGTTGATATCCTTGATGGCCGGGACTGCGTGTTGTCGGCACAGGGAGCCGCTGACGGTGCATTTTCTGGCGCGGGCGCTCGACATCAAGCATGGCCACAAATTATCCTATTGGGACGCGGTGGTGATCGCCGCTGAGGCGGCTGGCTGTGACCGGCTGCTGAGTGAGGACATGGTCCATGGCCAGAAAATCGGCCTTGTGCGGATCGAAAATCCGTTTCGGCAGGCCTGACTTGTTAGATGTCGCCGCTTCAGTCCCCGCACCTCCCCGATCCAGACGGCTCATGAACCGCCCCCTTTGGGAAGGGAATAGGAAAAATGTATTATCACAAGAAACACATCAAGGAGAATTTGCGAGGCCGAAATTGGGTCAAGCAATCGGCGAGACTCTCTCATAAGTCCGCCCAGTTTCTGTCCTTCCAAGGGTAGCCACCTCAGTCACGCCGCTTGGACAGATTCCCGCTCCAAAGACATAAACAGTACCGGTCGCTCGGCTTCGCCAACCTTAAGCATGAATTCATCGCCGGGAGCGGCCTCCGACA
>JANOTU010000056.1:0-6076 GCA_031416515.1 Hyphomicrobiales bacterium | reverse complement strand
CACCGGCAGGATGGATGAAACCTCCGAACGCTTCCACCGGCTCATCGACAATGCCACCGGACCCTCGCTTGGCCGCATCGAAGACATCGCCGCCCATGTCACCGGGCAGATTCAATCGGTCAACAATCTGCTGTCGTCCACCAGTGGCGCTGTCACCGACCACATCCGCGAGACGGCGGAAATGGTCAACCGCCAGATGCAGGACTCCGGCATCGCGCTGGCCTCCAGCATTGAAAACTCCGGCGGCGCCATCACCGAGAAGCTCATCACCATTTCCGATGGTTTTGTGATCAATGTCACCAAGGCCCAGGACGGCCTCAACGAACTCCTCAACCGCGCCACCATAGAAGTGGCGACCCGGCTTGAGGATTCGACCCTGGAGCTTTACAACCGTCTTGAGGACACCACCCAGCAGCTCAACACCCGCTTGGAAGGCACCACCCAGCAATTGTTCACCCGCCTTGACGCGACCAGCGGCAACATGACGACCCAGATCGAGCAGACCGTGCAGGGCTTCTATCAGCGCCTTGACCACGCCTCCTCCAACATGACGGTGGAGATGGAAAGCAGCGCCATCCGCATGGCCGATCATATCCGCCAATCAACTGGAGATATCTCAACCAAGGTCGCCACGGTGACCGAGCAGCTGTCAACCCAGCTCACCCAGTCTTCAACCCAGTTGGGCTCCCTGCTGAGTTCAACGTCCGAACAGCTTGGCAGCCAGCTTGCCAGGACCTCGACCGAGCTTTCGGCCCTGTTCAGCGCCAACACCAAGATGATGATCGAGCAGCTCGACACCACGGCCACCGATGTCACCAATACCTTCGCCGATACAGCGGTGCGGGTGACGAGGCAGGTGAGCGACGCCAACACCGAGCTTGCCCGCCACCTCGAACAGACCTCCCAGGAAGTGACCACCAAGATCGAGTCGGCTGGCAAGAACATGTTCTCAACCGTTGACCAGACGGCCCGCGATCTCGGCCAGCGTTTTGATGAAGCGACTTCCCTTCTTGAAACCGTCACCGGCGACATTTCCAGCAAGCTGGCGGCAACGGGCGCCAATTTTGAAGAGATCATCGACACCACCAGCACCCGCATATCCACCAATCTTGACCGGGCCACGGGGACATTCGCAGAAAGCTTCGACCAGACCGCGCGCGACCTGGTGCAGCGCATCGACGAGGCCAAGTCACTGCTTGATACTGTCACCGGCGACATTTCCGGCAAGCTGGTTGCCACTGGAAGCAATTTTGAACAGATCATCGATACCGCCAGTTCACGGATTTCCTCGAATCTTGATCGGGCCACTGTCACGTTTTCCGACAGCCTCGACCAAACCGCGCGCGATCTCAGTCAGCGCTACGATGTTGCGAATTCGTTCCTGGAAAACGTTGCCGGCGAGCTTTTGGGCAAGTTCTCCGCGACTGGAAGCAATTTTGAACAGGTCATCGACGCCGCGAGTTCGCGGATTTCCTCCGATCTTGATCGCGCGACTGCGACATTCTCGGACAGCATCGACCAGACGGCGCGCGATCTCAGCCAGCGTTACGATGTGGCCAATTCGCTGCTCGAATCCGTCACCGGCGACATTACTGGCAAGCTGTCGTCCACGGGCAGTACATTCGCCGATGTCATGAATGCTGTCAGCGCGCAGTTTTCCAATGATCTGGGGCGCGCCAATCAAAGCCTGTCAGACCGGGTGGAGGAAGTGGCAAGGCTGGTTGAAAATTCCATAGATCGGTTCAGCCAGGAAATGGAACGCGTGGTTGCCAATCGCCGCGAGGAGATTGACGGCCTGCTGGGCGACACCGCCAAGCGGACGGCGGAGATCGATACCGTCATGGGCGGCTATATTGGCCTCATCGAGGAATCGCTGGCCGCGGCCGAAACGCGCTCCAAGGAGCTGAGCCAGATCATCACCGAGCAGTCGGGCCGCGCCGCCGCTTTGTTGAACCAGGAGATCAAGAATTTGGAGGCCAGTTCCGGCGGGCAGATCACCGAGGCCTCCCGCGTCCTTCGTGATCAGCATGAAAAGGCCATGGCGGCGATGAATGAGATGCTGCAGGCGACAGCCAGCGACTTCCAGCAGACAGCGCAGGATATGCGGCTGACCGCCCTGCAGGTGGTCAAGGACATCGATACTGCGCGCGCCGATCTCAACCGCGCCATCACTGAACTCCCCGAAGAAACCCGCGCCAATGCCGATGCCATGCGCCGCGTGGTCTCGGACCAGATTTCAGCCCTCAATGCGCTGGCCGAAGTTGTCAAACGCCAGACCGGCGCCATGGATATTTCGGGCCCAGGCATTACGGCACCACGAAGTTTCAGGGAACCACGACCGGGAAAAGCTGAGGGCGCTGCTGCCCAGGCTCCGCGCATCGCGGCTGTCAGCGCCCCGGCCAACATCCCCCAGCGGAGCGAAAAAGTTGAGGTGGTGACCGCGGAGCGCAGCAAGGTGCTGGCTGATCTGGCTCAGACGCGGGCCAAGATCGAGCAACTCACCAGTGTGGCCAAGCCCAGGGTGGTGGCTCAAGCCGCCCCTGCGGCCCCCTCAAGGTCACTACCGCGCGAGATCGACGGCTTTGTGGACAAGATCAACTCGGCGGCGCGTGATCTGGTCGAGGTCATTGACGGCGCGCTGCCTGCTGATCTTGAGAAGACTTTCAATGGCGGCGACCGCAGCGTTTATACCAGAAGGCTCAACGCCAACCGCAGCAAGAACCTGCACAAGCTGGTGTCAGAAAAATATGGCAGTGACCGGCGCTTGCGCGGGCGGATTGATTCCTACATCCGGCTGTTTGAGAACTTGCTCGACCTCATGAGCACAGCGCCCAAGGGCAGTTCCATGGTGGAAGCCAGTATCGCTTCTGAATCCGGTCAGATTTATGTGATGCTGGCCGAGACCATTGGCCGGATCAAGCCGCAATCGTGAGGCAACTGATCGTGGCCAGCGAGGGCTGGCCTATCGCTGGCAGCTTCACCATCTCGCGCGGGGCCAAGACAGTGGCCGAAGTGGTCACTGTCACGTTGCGAGACGGGGTTCATGTTGGCCGGGGCGAATGTGTGCCTTACCCGCGCTACGGCGAGACGGTGGCGGGTGTCCTTGCCGATCTGGAGCAAGCGAAGGCGGCAATCGAGAGCGGTTGTGAGCGGGCTGATTTAGCGGGGATCCTCAAATCCCATGCGGCGCGCAATGCGGTTGATTGCGCGCTTTGGGACCTCGAGGCAAAACGCAGCGGCAAACCGGTTTGGCAGCTCGCTGCACTGGCCCGGCCCCGCACTTTGGTCACGGCCTTTACACTCAGTCTTGATACGCCAGAAGCCATGGCGGAAGCTGCGGCCAGGGCCGTAACACGGCCCCTGCTGAAAATCAAACTCGGGCAGGCAGGCGATGCCGAGCGGTTGCGGCTTATACGCAAGGCCGCACCCCAGGCGCGGCTCATTGTTGATGCCAATGAGGGCTGGAGCGCCGGCACTCTCGATGAAATGCTTCGCGCCTGCGCTGAGGCAAATGTTGAGCTGGTTGAGCAGCCTTTGCCAGCAAGCGATGATGAGGCCTTGCGCGGATTGCCCCGCGACGTCATCGTTTGCGCTGATGAATCTGCGCATGGCCGCGAAGGGTTAAGCCAGTTGCAAGGGAAATATGACGCAATCAACATCAAGCTGGATAAAACCGGCGGCTTGACGGAGGCCATAGCCCTGGCCCGCGATGCGCAAGGCTGTGGTCTCAAGATCATGGTGGGCTGTATGCTGGCAACTTCGCTGGCCATGGCCCCGGCGGCATTGCTGGCGCAATTTGCTGATTATATTGATCTTGATGGTCCGCTGCTGCTGCAACAGGACCGGCTGCCGGGGATTGCCTATATGGGCAGCCTCATGTCGCCGCCGCCCTCCGCGCTTTGGGGCTGATCCACATCAATTTGATGGGCTTGCGCTCCCTCCCGCAGACGGAAACGAAGCGTTTATTTGTGGGTGTCGCCTTAAACCAAAGATTCATCACTTTCCACGATAAACGAGTGGTGTGTGGAGTTTGCGTAATGCCAGCCGTGATTGAAGACTTCGATGCCATTGAGGAAGCCGTCCGCGACTCAAGCCGCGGGCGATGGTTTTTGGAAGAACATGCCAAACGCGTGCGGCGGCAGGAGACCGCAACCCTGCTGCAAGCCATGGACCGGCTGGAACATGCGGTGACCTCCGCCAATGACCGGCTGGCCGAGCGGCTGTCCCTCGCCCTCGGGCTGAAGCCTGCTCCGGGCACCAAACAGCATTGGCAGGACGACGACATTTTCGAAGCCCCAGGGACATCAGCGACCATCACCGCATTCCCTGTGACACCGCGCATGGAAGCGGCCGCCAAAAGCCGCATTGTCATCATCCGCCACAAACCCGGCGAGCGCATCGACGTGCCGCTGCATGATGGCCGGTAGGGGTCTGCCTCATTCCTGACGCAGGCAAGATGTAACACCTGCAATTGTTAATCGGCTGTTTACCAAAAGGGTCAATGGTCGAACCGCAGGGGCGCAGAAGGGACTTTATCGTGCAGGGTTTGAGTGTTGGCTACCGGATTGCTGTGTTGCTCGGTGGCCTTTTGTTTGCAGGCCCCGCCTGTTCTGAAACGCTCTATGATTCGGCGCCGCCCGTGGTCAAAGCCGCGGTTGCGCCCAAGGCTGCCGCATCGGGCACGCTTGCAACCCGCACCGAGATTGTCGCTGATCGTGGCCTTGCCGCCATGCTGACACCGGGTTCGGAAGCAGCCCTGCAGGATGCCATCGCCATGTATGAGGAGATTGTCGC
Source organism: Hyphomicrobiales bacterium (assembly GCA_031416515.1). Taxonomy (GTDB): domain Bacteria; phylum Pseudomonadota; class Alphaproteobacteria; order Rhizobiales; family Aestuariivirgaceae; genus Aestuariivirga. Next base: position 1,282 of record JANOTU010000056.1, on the reverse strand, counting down.
GGGCGGTGGCTGGCCAACTGTTTCGGGCAAGAACATCACCACGGGATCAACGGGTGAGAGTGTCGTGTTGCTGCGGCGGCGGCTGGTGGCCGAAAATTACCTGTCCTTTGATTCGCTGAATGCCGCCAACCCCGAGATTTTTGATGCCGAGATGCTGGCGGCGGCGAAAGCCTTCCAGATCAATCACGGGGTGGCCCCCACCGGCACGGTGGCGGAGCGCACGCTGGCTGAACTCAACGTGTCCGCCGAAACGCGCCTGGAGACATTGCGCGAGAACCTTGACCGGGTGCTGATTTATTCCCAGAAACTGGGCAATCGTTACATTCTCGCCAATATCCCTTCTGCTCAACTTGAGACGGTTGAGAATGGCCAGGTCTATTCGCGCCACAACATTGTCGTGGGAAAACTGGAGCGCCCCTCGCCAACCCTCATGAGCACGGTGAGCGATATTGTGTTCAACCCTTACTGGAAAATTCCGGCCTCGATTGTCGAGCGCGACATTGTGCCCAAATATCTCGAAGATCCCTCCTATCTCGACAAGATGAACATCCGCGTCTTCGACGGCGTGGGCGGGCCGGAGATTGAGCCCGGCAGTGTCGATTGGGAATCAACGCCGCCCGAGCAATATTTCTTTCGCCAGGAGCCGGGCGAAAACAATTCACTGGGCACCGTGAAAATCAATTTCCCCAATGAGCACATGGTCTTCATGCACGATACCCCGCACCGCGAGACCTTCGCCAGCAATGCGCGCTTTGAGAGCTCCGGCTGCATCCGCATCGACCAGGTGCGCGAGGTGATCAACTGGATCATGCAGGGCCGCGATGGCTATGACGATGCGCAGTTCGAGATGATCACCGCGAGCCTTGAACCCACCGAAGTCAAGATCGCCGACGCCCCTGATGTGCGCTTCATGTATCTCACCGCCTGGGCCACGGAGGACGGCGCGGTCAATTTCCGCCCCGATATTTATGGCCTCGACGGCACCGGCTTTATACTCGGCCAGCCGGAGCCGGGCACGAACTGATACCGGAACGCAAGCTTCCTTCCCTTCTCCCCTTGCGGGAGAAGGTGGCGCGTTAGCGCCGGATGAGGGGGCGGTTCAGGCAGAACGCCAAGCTTCAGTACTGGCTGAACCGCCCCCTCATCCGACGTGAGCCGCCTATCGGCGCTCCGCCACCTTCCCCCGCAAGGGGGGAAGGAAGTGTGACAGCCCTTGGAATTGTTATTGTTTGGAGAGTTTCATGGAAATAATTTCTGCCCGCAAGGGAATGCCGGGCGTTCA
>JANOTU010000055.1:0-2807 GCA_031416515.1 Hyphomicrobiales bacterium | reverse complement strand
CGCGAAGGCGCGGGCCCCTTCCTCTCCCGAGGGAGAGGAGAGCGCCGGATGGCTGTCGAAGGTGCCCGCCGGCATCTGCTCATAGTCGATCACCGCGCCTGTCATCATTTGCGCCGGCGGTGAGACCAGGAAGAGCATGAGGCCCGCGACATCGTCTGCGGTGATCAGCCTGCCTGCTGGCATTCTCCGGCCGATTTCTTTGGCCCAGTCTTCCGGTTGCCCATGAAATGAAGTTTGCAGCGCTTGCTCGCCGTCGGTGTGGACCCAGCCCAGATTGATGGCGAAGATGCGGATACCTTCGCGCTTCACCGCGTTGGCGGCGCTCTTGGTCATGGTGACAAGCGCTGCTTTTGAGGCGGAATAGGTTGTGAGGTTGGGCGGGCCGCCATGCGCCAGCATGGATGAGACGTTGATGATGACGCCGGATTTGGCTTCCCGCATTGGCTTCACGGCTTCCTGCATCAGGAACAAGGGCGCTTTCACATTGACATCGAAGAGCCGGTCGAAGGCTTCTGGCGTGGTGTCATCAAGGCCGCAGCGCTCGGTGTTGCCGGCGGCGTTGACCAGCACATCAAGCTGGCCGAAAGTTTTCAGCGCCAGCGCCACCGCCTGCGCGGGAAGCGCGCCATCGCGCAGATCGCCGGTGATGATTTTGGCCCTGGGCCCGAGGAGTTTTTGCGCCTGCGCCAATTTATCCGCCTGCCGGTCGAGCAGCAGCACGCCGGAAAATCCGTTGGCCAGAAAGGCTTTCGCGGTGGCAAAGCCAATGCCTTGCGCTGCCCCGGTGATGAGTGCGATCCGTGTCATTGTTTCTCCGCCAGTGCTTTGAGTTTTCCCAGGCCCTTCTCATAGTCGGCCCCGATCCAGCGATCAAACAGCAGGCCGAACCAGCGTTCCGTGATGCTGTCAAGCTCCGCCTTGAAGCCCCAGGTGACGCCGGTTCCTCCGTTCACGGAAGAAAGCCGGAGAGAGGTCCGGGCCTTGCCCATGCCGCCAAAATCAAGCGCGGTCGCAGTGCTGGTGTTCGCCACAAGCTCGATGATCGTCTGCGATCCCGATCCCACATTGGGGTTCTTCGACACCCAGGACATTTTCTGGCCAACGCCTGACTCCGGCCCCGCGAATTCATACGCCGTCTGCGGATCAAGATCGGCCCAGGGCGACCATTCATTGAAGCGCCGCATATGGCCGATAATGGCGAACACTTTTTCAGGGGGCGCAGTGATGACAATCTGCCGCTCCACCACGGCCGCGCCGGGACGGAGATAACCGCCGCCCACAAAAATCACGATCAGGGCAACGAGAGACCAGATGATTCCCTTCAGCAGTTTTTTCATGGCGTCCTCCCGGGTGTTGATGGCATAATGCGCCATGGCCACTGACATTTTCAACAAGGATTTCAACCCCCGCCCTTTCTGGTGGGAGGCGCATGAGCCAAGGGCGCTGCCCGCGATCGACCTTCCCAAGACTACGCGCGTGGTGATTGTGGGCGCTGGCTATGCGGGCCTCAATGCGGCGCTGGAACTGACCCGCGCTGGCCTTGACTGCGTTGTGCTCGATGCCAATGAACCAGGTTTTGGCGGCTCGACGCGCAGTGGCGGCATTGTCTCGGGCGGCATCAATGTGGAAAAGCGCTATGCGGCAAGACCCATGCCTGGCGACAAGGCAACGCCCTTCATTGCTGATGCCGCGGATTCCTTTACCCATGTGGAGAACCTGATCGCCCGCGAGAACATCCACTGCGGCTGGCAGCGCGCCGGTTATTACAAGGGGGCGTGGTGCAAGAGCCACTATGCGGCGATGGCGAAGAAGGTTGATACAATGAACCGCTTCGCCAACGCCGAGGCCTTTCTGGTGCCGCCGGAGCGCCAGCGCGACGAGATCGCCTCGGATTTCTATCGCGGCGGCATGGTCACGGCGCGCGCGGCGCATATTCATCCCGCACTCTATTACAAGGGTCTGCTCGGCCTTTGCGCGAAACGCGGCATTGGCATTGCGTCCAGAACACCGGCCCTCAAGATTGCCCAAGCGGGTGCTGGCTGGCTGGTGCAGACGCCGCGCGGGTCTATTGCCGCTGGCGATGTCATCATCGCCACCAATGGTTATACCGGCGATGCAACGCCCCAGTTCAAGCGCCGCGTGGTGCCCATGGGATCTTACATCATCGCCACGGAAGAGCTGCCACCGGAGCTGGCGCGCTCGCTTATCCCAAAGAACCGTGCTGTCGCCGATACCTGCCGGGTGCTCACCTATTACCGCATGTCGCCGGACGGCAAGCGTCTCATCTTCGGGGGCCGCGCCAAATTCGGCCAGACCGACCCTGTTGATACAGCGCCCATCCTGCATGGGTTCATGACGGATCGTTTTCCGCAACTCAGAGGCACGAAAATCACCCATGCCTGGACCGGCAATGTCGCCTTCACACTGGACGAAGTGCCCCATATGGGAAAATTCGACAACTTGCATTACGCGCTGGGCTGCAACGGTTCCGGCATCGCCATGATGTCCTATCTCGGCCACCAGACAGCGCGTAAAATCGTCGGCGGCGTCAATCATGTGTGCGCCTTCGACCAGCCGGAGTTTCCTGATCACCCGCTCTACACCGGCAACACCTGGTTCCTGCCGGTGCTGGGGCGATACTTCCGCGCCAGGGACTGGCTTGACCGGCGGTTTAACTGAGGCCGGGGATTCAGGCATGGCTCCGCCGCTTGCGGCTCCGGTGCTTGCCTGGCCTGAAAGTGGGAAGGGATGCGCGGACGCGTCCTTTGCCGCAATGCCGGTCTGCTGTTCCGGCTTGTCTGTGGCGC
>JANOTU010000054.1:0-2310 GCA_031416515.1 Hyphomicrobiales bacterium | reverse complement strand
CCCCTCATCCGGCGCTTCGCGCCACCTTCTCCCGCAAGGGGAGAAGAGAAGAAATTGGCGGTCACTTGCTTTTCTCCTTCCATAATTGCTGGAAGGTTTTGCCTTGGGGGGCGGGGAAGTCGCGGTATTTGGTCCAGCCGGAGGCGAAGGGGACCTTTTTCAAGGTTCCATGGCCCAGATTATGCAGCACCCTTGCCGCGATCCGTGCGCTGAATTGATAAAGCTTCGGGCGTTTGGCGAAATATGCCCAGACGCCCAGGCCCCAGCGCATGGCACGGGGTGTCAGGTGCTGTTCGAATTCCTTCTCGCGCCAGTGGCGGAGCATTTTGGGCAAGGGAATCCGCATCGGGCAGACCTCCTCGCAGCGCCCACAGAAAGTAGAGGCATTGGGAAGATGCCGTGAAGCCTTGAGGCCGGTGAGCGCTGGTGTCACCACCGCGCCAATGGGGCCAGGATAGACCCAGCCATAGGCATGGCCGCCCACGGCCTGGTAGACCGGGCAATGATTGAGGCAGGCGCCGCAGCGGATACAGCGCAGCATATCCTGAAACTCCGTACCCAGAACATTTGAGCGGCCGTTGTCGAGAATGACCACGTGATATTCCTCCGGCCCGTCTGGATCGCCTGCGCGCTTTGGCCCGGTGGAGAGGGTTGTGTAGTTGGAAAACTCCTGGCCCGTGGCTGAGCGCGCCAGAACCCGAAGGATTGTGGCAGCATCTTCCAGGGTCGGCACAATCTTCTCAATTGAAGCAATGACGATGTGAACCTTGGGCAGAAGCTGGGTGAGATCGCCATTGCCTTCATTGGTGACAATGATTGAGGTGCCAGTTTCGGCAATCAGGAAATTGGCCCCGGTAATGCCGACATCGGCGTCGAGATATTTCTGGCGCAGGATGGTGCGGGCCTCTTCCACCAAGGCCGGAATTTCGGTGAGATCGCGGGCTGGATCGAGATGGGTGTGGACGCGGCGGAAATCCGCCTCAATCTGGTCACGGGTCAAATGCACGGCGGGAGCTATGATGTGGCTGGGACGCTCGTTGCGGATCTGGATCAGATATTCGCCAAGGTCGGTTTCCACTGGCGTGTGGCCAGCAGCAGAAAGCGCTTGATTAAGCTCGATCTCTTCCGAGATCATCGACTTGCCCTTGGTGACGATCCTGGCATTCACCCGTTTGCAAATGCCAAGAATGGCGGCGCGGGCTTCTTCCGCCGTCACCGCCCAATGCACTTGGCCGCCGGTCTCGATCACTTTTGATTCGTAGCGCTCGAGATAAATATCCAGATGCGCCAGCACATGGTCCTTGATGTCGCGGGCCTGATCGCGGAGCGCATCGAATTCGGGCAGCGCCTCGCGGGCCTGGGCGCGCTTGGCGATGAAGCGGGGGCCAGCTTCAGTGAGCGCATATTGCAATTGCGTGTCGGCGAGGGCGTGGGCGACGTTTTCGACAAATTTAGGCGACAGCTCGTTCATCATTCCGCCTCGCCAATGGCTGGTGTCGCCATGTCGCCTGCGAGAACTTCAGCGATGTGGCGCGCCTTGATGGGCGAACCCTGGCGCTTCAATTTACCCGCCATGTTCATGAGGCAGCCAAGATCGCCCGCAAGGAGCGTATCGGCCCCGGTGGCGGCGATGTTTTTCAATTTCTTTTCCAGCATCTTGTCGGAAATGCCGGGATATTTCACACAAAACGTGCCGCCAAAGCCGCAGCAAACTTCGGCGTCCGCCATTTCGCGCAAAGAAACGCCAGCGACGCTGGCCAGCAATTTGCGGGGCTCCTGCTTGACACCAAGCTCGCGCAGGCCCGAACAGGAATCATGATAGGTGGCGCGTGCGGCAAACTCTGTTTCGAGTTTTTCCACCTTCATGACATTGACGAGGAAGGAGACCAACTCATGGGTTTTCGCCGCCAATGCCTGGGCGGATTTGTGGTCGGCGGAACCCGCCTCAAACAAATCCACATAGTGCTTGGCAATCATGCCGCCGCACGATCCTGATGGCGCCACCACATAGTCAAAATCCTTGAACGCCGCGATCACCTGTCTGGCGATGACGCTTGCATCGCGTTTGTTGCCCGCATTGTAGGCAGGCTGGCCGCAACAGGTCTGGGCTTCCGGCACCTCGACCACGCAGCCAGCATCCTGCAGCAGCTTCACGGCGGCAAAGCCGATGGAGGGGCGGATCATGTCGACAAGGCAAGTGACAAACAGGCCGATGCGGGGAGGTGGGGGCATTATGGTTCCGTTTGATTGGAATAAAATCCCCCGCTCCGTCACCCCCCCCAAAACGGGGGTGACGGGGCGGGGGGGGGG
>JANOTU010000053.1:0-2178 GCA_031416515.1 Hyphomicrobiales bacterium | reverse complement strand
TGGACCCGGTGGAGGTGGTGCTGGAGAGCGGCGAGCCCACGGTCATCGAGAACGAAGATGGCACCGTGACCATCGAGTTGGACGGCCCTGAGGATCCCGAAGACCCGGATGACGACTTCGGTGCGAACCTTGCAGCATCTCTTCCGGAGTCAGTGCTCACTAACATTGCCCAGGACCTGCTGTCGGACATCGACGACGACCTGCGAGCCCGCGAAGATTGGGAACGGTCCTACAAGGACGGCATCAAGCTGCTCGGCCTGAAGTACGAGGACCGCACCGAGCCGTGGAACGGCGCTTGCGGCGTCACGCATCCCATGATGCTGGAGGCGGCGGTGCGTTTCCAGTCCGAGACCATGATGGAGACGTTCCCGGCCCACGGCCCGGTGCTCACCAAGGTTCTGGGCAAGACGGAGTTAACAGATTTCTGATCGCTCGTTTTCTGATCCATAGCGCTCAAACCTCCCGCGTCTCAAAGTCAATACGCGGATCGACGAGCGTGTAGACGAAGTCCGAGAGGATGCCGATGAGGAGACCGACAAGGGAGAAAATGTAGAGCGAGGCAAAGACGACCGGATAATCGCGCTTTTCGATGCTTTCCATGGACAATAGGCCAAGCCCATCAAGAGAGAAGATCGTCTCGATCAACAGGGCGCCGGAAAAGAATGCGCCTATGAAGGCGGACGGGAACCCGGCGATGATGAGCAGCATAGCGTTGCGGAATACGTGCCCATAGAGGACCTGGTTCTCGTTCAGCCCCTTGGCGCGGGCGGCCACGACATATTGCTTCCTGATTTCGTCGATGAACGAATTCTTGGTCAGGAACGTCATCGCCGTAAACGAGCCGACCGCCATGGCGATCATCGGCAAGGCCAGATGCCAGAAATAATCGATGACCTTGCCGAAGTACGAGAGGTCGTTCCAGTTGTCTGAATAGAGCCCGCGCGAGGGGAACCACTGCAGGAACGAGGAGCCCGCGAACAAGATGAGCAAGAGGACGGCGAAGAGAAATCCGGGGATAGCGTAGCCGAAGACGAGCACGGCGCTGGTCCAGCTGTCCCACTTGCTTCCCTCATGCACGGCCTTGCGGATGCCGAGCGGGATCGAGATGAGATAAGTCAGCAGCGTCATCCAAATTCCGAGCGAGATCGAAACTGGCAGCTTCTCCTTGATCAGCTGCAACACGGAGATGTCGCGGAAATAACTCTTGCCGAAATCGAAGGTCAGATAATTCTTCATCATCAGGAAGAAGCGCTCGTGCGCCGGTTTGTCGAAGCCGAATTGTTTTTCAAGGCTCTTGATGAAGGCCGGGTCTAATCCTTGCGCGCCGCGATATTTCGACGATGCAGCATCCGCCCCGCCTTGCCCCAGTTGCCCCGCGCCTGCTGCACCTCCAAGTCCGTCACCGCCGCCGCCACTCATGCGCGAGGTGATGGACGAATCGTGTCCCATCAACTGTGCGATCATGCGCTCCACGGGCCCGCCCGGCGCAAACTGGATGATGACGAACGAAAACAGCATGATCCCGAACAGCGTCGGGATAATGAGGAGCACACGCTTCAAAAGATAGCTGGCCATCAGGGCGACTTTTGTCCTTCGGCTGGTAGTCCTTCGGCTGGTGGTCTGGCGGCTGATTTGCCTGAGGTCTTAGCTGCAAGCGCCTCGGCCTTCTTCGAATCGAACCACCACGTATCCAAGATGCCAGGATCATACTTGGCTTTGGTGGCGGGCCAGGAATATTTGTCCCAGTAAGCGACATTATGTGAAGCTTTGTACCAGTGCGGCACCCAATAATGCGAGGCCCTGAGCACACGGTCTATGGCGCGGGTAGCGGCAACAAGCTCAGTCCGCGACTTGGCACCGACCACCTTGTCGATGAGCGTGTCCAGCACAGGGTCTTTGATGCCCGCTAGATTGAACGATCCGTCCATACCGGCTGCGTCCGATCCCCAGTACGTGCGCAGTTCCACGCCAGGCGTCAGTCGAAGTGAATAGCGCTGCGTCGTCATATCAAAGTCGAACGACTTCATGCGCCGTTCGTACTGCGCCGGATCGACGAGGCGCGCGGAGGCGTTGACGCCGATCTTCTTTAGGTTCTCGATGTAGGGGCCAATGATGCGTTCAAACATCGAGTCGTCCATAAGGATCTCGACATCGAGCGTTTCGCCCTTGGCATTGCGT
>JANOTU010000052.1:0-1792 GCA_031416515.1 Hyphomicrobiales bacterium | reverse complement strand
CCGGTGAGGAAGTGGCAGAACTCGTCGCTGGTGACATGGCAGTTCCAGTAGCCCGGCGTGCACGCCCAGATGCCCGCCTCGCTTTCGCCCTTGTGCAGAATGACGCCGCTGGTGCGCGATTCCCCCTCGATCATGGTGGGGACGGCGCCCCAATCCTTGAGGGGGCCTGGGTAATGCGCAGGATCGCGCAGATGCGGGGCGGAGGAGTCGAGTTTGGTTGGCATTATTTTATCAGCCTGCTGATGATGTCTGCGGCCTTGGTCGGCCCGTGTTTGGCGCGCATGGATTTCGACGTGCGCTGGAGCTTCGCGTGTATCTTCTTGTCGGTGAGCATGGCCATGATCTTCGCTTGCAATTCTGCTTCGGTCCATTTGTAGCGGTCGAGTTTGAAGCCGTGACCGGTTTCTTGAATCCTGGTCGCGTTGTCATGCCCGTCCCACACATAGGGCATGATAATGGCGGGCTTGCCGAAATAGAGGCATTCGGTGAAGGAATTGTTGCCGCCATGATGGATGACGCCGTCCACTTCCGGGATGACCGAGGGCTGCGGGAACCACTTGTCGATGATCACATTGTCCGGAATATCCGTGTACTGATCCATGTAGTCGCCGACATTGACCAGTGCCCGCACCGGCATTTTTGCGATGGCGGCGATGACGCGCTTGAGCAAGGCGGTATCGCCGGAACCCAGCGAGCCATAACTGACATAGAGCAGGGGCCTGGTGTTGTTGGCCTTGAATTTAGGCGCCTTGTAAGGCTTGTCCTTGCGCACGCAGCCTTCCAGATATTGGAACTGCCTTGGCGAAAGCTTGTGCCGGCGCTTGAATTTCACCGCCGATGGATAGAGCAGGATATTCATGTGCGGGCTGGCCTCGAAGAACTGGCCCAGCGGATATTTCTTCTCGCCCACCGATTTGAGAAATCCGTTGAAATCGTCATGGATGGGCTTGATCACAGCGTTGAAGCGCGTGCGGTATCTGGCGAAACATTTCTTGTCCTTCTCGCCGCAGCCCGACAGATGCGGCGGAATGCCGGGGTCCTCGATCTCGTTCTCTGAGCAGGAAATGATCCGCACCCAGGGCTTGTTGTTGTCGCGCGCATAGCGTTTGATCGCCGGGAACAGGATCACATTGTCGACGCACACCACATCGGGCTTCACCTTGGCCAGCACGCCGGGCAAATCTTTCTCGGCCCATTTGGCGGTTTCGACAATCATCTCCCAGCAGCCCTTCACATAAGTGTCGATCTGCTCGTAAGGGCTCTTGGCGAAATTGGGAATGTGGCCATTGATGAAATCCACCCAGAACTTGGCCATTTCTTCAGGCGGCATGGGCTCGGAGAGATTGACGGCGTGAGCCTCAAAGCCATAGCCCTTGTAGACATCGAGAAAGCCGGGGTCGGACAGGAACACCACCTTGTGGCCAAGTTTTTTCAACGCCTGTCCAATGCCAACCGAATTGAGCGCCGGCCCGAAGGCCGCCTCCGGAAACAACGCGATCACTTTTTTTGCCATGTATGCCTCCTGAGCCACCTTCTATCAGAGCTTTCATCTCCCCGGAACAGCCCTGCGGTCGCTGCGTTGCGCCATGTCACGGGCGGGCGCGAGCGGCGTTGTTCACATATCCACAGCCCCTTCGCCGATCAGGCAATCCTCCATAAACTTCACAAAAAACCATGTCCCGGCCATTCCCCCACACTCTCCATCACCGGCCTTGAGCCGGTGACCCAGCCTCTCCGCTGCTCCACCGCTGCCGCCCCCAAGTCTGGGTGGCCTGGCCCGCGCCCGGCCATG
>JANOTU010000051.1:0-3045 GCA_031416515.1 Hyphomicrobiales bacterium | reverse complement strand
GCCACCAGCTTCGCCCGCACCGGATTCAGCGCCACATAGGGCCAAGCCCGCCATGAGATGCGCCTCATCCATGACCACCGAGCCAAACCGTTCCTGCACCAGATGCCCCGTGCGCCGGGCCCTGGCATTCACATATGCGGCGATACGCGCCTGTGCACACGCCCCAAGGCACCGGCCAGACCGGTTTCGTCCGTGGGAATCAGGATGAGATGCACATGATTGGGCATCAGCACCCAGGCCCAAACGGCCACATGGGCAGCCCGCGTCTCGGCCGCCAGCAAATCCCGGTACAGCCCATAATCGCCTGCCTCAAAAAACATCGCGGCGCGATGGTTGCCGCGCTGCGTCACATGATGCGGCAGGCCGGGTGCAACGATGCGGGCGATGCGGGTCATGCAGCGGAACATAGAGGCAGAAGCTAATTAGGTAAATAGGGTCCTGTCACGGTAATACGAGGTGACAGAAATTGGTGATGAAAGTTTCACAGCATCTGGCCATTGATATGAGTTCTTCCAAACCCTCATCCTGAGGATGAGGGTTATGAGGACATAGAATATTTGTTTCTGCCGTTCTCCGCCGTGAACTCAATGTGAACTCAATGTGAACGCCAGGTTCAGCGCAGGTTCAGGGGCTGGGGCGCAATTGTATTAGCATGGGGGGTAGACTTTTAAATCAAAGGAGACGCCATCATGCTCACTCTCTCACATCGCCGCGCCGCGATCATTGGCGCATTGTTGACAACCACCATGCTTGCGGGGGCAAACCCTGCGGCGGCTGAAAAGGCTCGCCTCAAGAGCATGTCTTTCAAGACCTACAACGCCACGCAGGAACTCCATGTGATTTCCACGGACGGCAAGAAGTGGAATGCCTTCAAATCCGGCAACATTCCATTTTCAGCCAATTTGAGCATTGATACCAAAGGCACTGGCTATGTCGACCGGGCAGGCGTTGTCCTGGGGACCTGTGCTGGAAATTCCTGCAAGGTCTTTCCCGTACTCTGGTCCAGCCAAATCGTAGAACGTGACTGGTCAGCCAATGGCGCGCCATTCATTTTCAGCAGCCAGAACATTCCTTTGAGCGATGCCAACGGCATTGCCATCATGCCGGAGGGAAACCAGATCATCCAGAGTTGCAATGCCAAACTTGCAGCTGAAGGTCCCACCAAGTCCCACAGTTTCTTGCAGACCATGTCAGCAACTTTCGTGGCGCAAACTGACCGGGCAGTCATTTTGAGCTACCATGATGTAACAGAGGCAGGCGACGAGGGGTTTCCCGACACAGTGCACCACTGGCGCAGCGATACCTTCCAGGTGAAAGTGGTTTGTGACGCCGTGATCAAGTTGAATAACGCCGACATTGCCGTGGCGGAGCCTGAGTTCAAGCCGACAGCCATCCAACTCTTCCTCGCCACCATCAATGGCGCCAACACTGATGGCCCCAACCCCGCCACGAAATGCCCGGCATTGCGCGTGACAACCCGTGTGCAGGCATCAAAGGCCGGCGGCGTTGATGTGAAACTGTGGCGCAAGCAAGGGAATGGCCCGACCACCAGCGAATTCAAGAGCGCTTATGCCTCTTTTGATGCTGCCAAGAACGGCTACTTCGCTGATTTCGTGCGTGCCGAAAAATTTGACGCAACAACTTATCTGCAATTCATGGCCGAAGTGGTGGGCGATTCATTTGCTCCCTCAACGCAATGGAAAGACATCACCGTGCATTGCACCGGGGCTGGCGGCGGCGGCCTTGCCAATGACATGCCCGACACTGGCGCCGAAGACCCGATTCCGGTTCCGCCGAAGAAGCCAAAACCTCAGGTTGATACGGGATCAGGTGATCTCGCCGGCCAGCCACGGCCCGATCCCGACAAGCCGAAGCCAACATGGAACGGCGAAGTGACCATGGCCGACAGTGCTGGCAGCAAAAAATCTTGCCCGCGCAAGGGTCAGGCCGTGTTCGCCGTGACGCGCGCGGCGCCGGGCAACTTCAAGTACAAGCTGTCATGTTCCAATGGCCAAGGCTTCTCTGGTTCGGCTGTTTCTTACAGCCAGGGCGGCCCAACGTTTGAGGCTTATGGCGCCCATGACCTCAATATCAGCCGCACCCGCACAATCCAGTGCACCTTGCAGGAAGTGAAGGATAGCGGTGCTCGTGTCACCATCGACAAGGGCGCGTTCGACTATACCTGCAACAGGCCTGCCATTGATCCGTCTGCGGATGATCTCGCGGCGCCGGTTAAGCCTACCCATTCAGAGCCAGCGCCTAAGCCCGAGATCAGCATTTTCTGCAAGCCCAACTTCAAGCTGGTCGGCAAGAGGTGTGTGCGCCAACTGGGGCTTGTCACACCGTGCAAATCAAACGAAGTGCGGAAAGGCAGGACTTGCGTCAAAAAGCCTACCGTGAGCATTCTTTGTGCCAAGGGCTTCAAACTTGTCGGCAAGACATGCGTGAAGAAGCCTGTGATCGCTCCAGCCAAGCGGCGCACTTCGAGGTTACAGTGACAGTGCTGGACTGCACCCCATAATTGAGACACGGCAATATCTGTGACATGGGCTTTCGAGGAGAAAGCCCATGTCACAGAAGTTGAGGTTCAGGACTTTCCCCGCCGCCTTCAAGGAAGATGTTGTGAACCGGATTGAGTCAGGCGACGGAATGCATTTTCCTTTCCGCCATTCCCGATCGCTGCACTCGTACTTCCAATTGGCCGAAGTCGATGGTCCGATCGTCCGAGAGTGGGGAATAGCACGTTTGGCGGTTTGTTGAGCGGCGGGCGCAGGAAGCCCTTTCCGATACACCGGTGGTCCTAATCGCAGGACCGCGCCGGGCGGCAAGACCACGAATTACCGTGACAGGACCCTAATTCTACTGAGTCACAAAATTTCCCAGATTCGCATTGAGTCCGACTCGGCTATGCTGGTGATTCGACTCAATAGCAAATGGTGGCTGGCATGGGAAGCTTGGGTGGTTCGGTCGAGACGCGTTTGGATGACTATGTGGGAGCGCTGGCCGAGGCATTGGGCCATGCCGACCGGGTCCAGCCCATGAGGG
>JANOTU010000050.1:0-3070 GCA_031416515.1 Hyphomicrobiales bacterium | reverse complement strand
GTTGGCAGATACAGCAGTTCGATGCCGAGTGATGCGGCCAGGTCAAACACCAGACGACACTTCTGGTAACGCGCATTGTCGAGGATGAATGTAATAGGGATATGAGGTGGTACCCAAAAACTGGACAGGTTGGTAAGAGAGAGTTTCGCCCCTAAAGTGGTCACAAACCAAGGGGATAGAGATGACGAATATCAGGAAGAAACACGGCGCTGCGTTCAAGGCCAAGGTGGCGCTGGCGGCGATCCGCGAGGAGGCCACGGTGGCCGAGCTTGCGGGCAAGCACGGTGTGCATCCGAGCCAGATACATGCGTGGAAGAAAACGGCACAGGATGGATTGACCGGATTGTTTGAAGGCGACCGCAAAGCCGCCCGGAACGAGGTGGCGTCCAAGACGCAGCTGACCGAGCTTCACGCGAAGATCGGGCAACTGACGATGGAACGGGATTTTTTTCGAGAACGGTCTGGAGCATGAGCCGGACCGCCCGACAAGCAATGATCTCATGCGCGCATCCGCAGCTTTCGGTGACGGAGCAATGCGCTTTGCTCAAGGTGGCGCGTTCGACGTTTTATTACCAGCCCGAGCCGGTGCGCGAGGCGGAACTGGCGCTGATGCGGGCCATCGACGTGATCTACACCAAGTGGCCGTTCTACGGCACAAGGCGAATGGTTCTGGAACTGGCCGACGTGGGTTTTGCGGTGAGCGCGCCAAGCGGGTGCGGCACCTCATGCGGGCCACATGGGCCTTGCCGTGATCTACCAGAAGCCGAATACCAGCGCCAAACACCCCGGTCACAAGATATACCCGTATTTGCTGAGGAATATGGAGATCACGCGCCCCAACCAGGTGTGGTGCGCCGACATCACCCCGGATCGGGTCCGGGGCAGGCTCTACATCCCCATGCCCAAGGGCTTTGTCTATCTGGTGGCGGTGATGGACTGGTACAGCCGCAAGGTTCTGTCCTGGCGCTTGTCGCTCACCATGGACACGGCATTCTGCGTCGAGGCCTTGCAAGAGGCCATGGACTTGTATGGCAAGCTGGAGATATTCAACACTGATCAGGGCGCTCAGTTCACGGTGGCGGCCTTCACCGAAACGCTCATCGCGCAAGGTGTCCAGATCAGCATGTCCTTCGACGGGCTCAGGATGAGGTGGCAAGGGCCGGTTCCTCGACAATATCCCTCATCCTGAGCCTGCCGAAGGACATCGAGCGCCTGTGGCGCAGCCTGAAATACGAGGAGGTCTACCTCAAGGCCTATGCATCCGTGGCTGAAGCCAGGGCCGGCATCGGCGCGTGGATCCTCTTCTACAACACCCAGCGCAAGCACCAGTCGCTGGGCAACAAAACGCCTGCCCAAATCTTCGCCGCCGGGGCCTGTGGATATGTGGACAACGCGTCCGGTTCTGCGGGAAAGGGTGTACCCAGTATCGCGTTGCCCACATACCCACAGGCGCAACAAAAAACAGAAAGGGATTCAAATCAGAAAAGAAAAGGTGTGGTGTCTAAAATCGATCCTCTGGCCGCATAGCCAGAGCAGTTCAAACCGGCGGAACTCTCTCTTAAGTCTGCCCAGTTTCTGTCCAACTTAGGGTAACCACCTCACCTGCAAACGGCAGAGCAGGCGGGTAACAGTCTGAAAAGTGTCGTGGCGACCATTGAAGAATTGCGAGACACAGCAGAAAAGTCTGTTGCCGCTGTTATCGAAGGGCTGGGAAACTCCGTTCCGCAATCGGTGTTTGATCCCATCCAAAAAGGTATCATTGAGCGCGTTGAACGGCTTGGCATCGCTGGGATGACCTGAACCCGAACTTTGGTCCCGTTCCGCTTGGCCTGAAGACGGGGAGCAGCTCAACGATTGGAAAATTCTAATTCTGAATCGACCAATTTGTGGGGAGCAGGGTCACCAAGGCAAAGACCAAATAGACAATCCCAGGTTCGCACGCGGTATCTGAAATTGAAAGTCTGGTGCCGCTTAGGTGACTCGAACACCTGACCCCCGCATTACGAATGCGGTGCTCTACCAACTGAGCTAAAGCGGCTTGGGACGAATGGTTAGACGGTTTTGCGGATGGATTCAACTGTCGGGAAGGCCTGGATCGTCGGGGGGGCGGAAATGTTCGATGGGGCGGGGTTGCTCGATGGCTTTTATGGGCTCGGAAATTGTGAGTATGGGCTCTTCGCTGAGCATCTCGAAAGGGGATTTCCAGTCGCAGGGGACAATCTCGCCCGATACCGGCGAGACGGGCGTCCAGCGCGGCGCGGCGACGCCGTCCGAGACCCAGATGGGATCGCGGGGTGCCCGCACGGCGCGGGACAGCCATTCACGCGCCCGGCCCTTGTCGCCTTGGGCTTCGTCGATATCGGCCATCAGGGCGCAGATGCGGGCCTGGGGGCGGTCGGCGAGAAAAGGTTCGAGCGTGGCTCGGGCCACATCCCAGCGCTGGGCGTGGGCGGCGGCGCGGGCCAGGGCGAAAGCGCTCTCCAGGCCGCCAGGATGTTCTTTCACCAGATCGCGCACGCGCTCAAAGCGGGCGTCGGGGCCATCGCCGGGTTTCAGGCGGGCAACGGTGTCAGCGAGATCAGGATGAGGTGAGCGGCTCCAGACGTCTCGGAGAATGCGCAGCGCCTTCTTGGGCGCTGCGTTGGCGATGTGGATGCGGGCCGCAACGAGGGCTGCGGGCACCAAGGCTCCATCGAGTTTCAGGGCGCGAGTGGCGAGTTCCAGGGCCTTGGCGCGATCAGTATCTTCAAGGCCCATGGCCTGGGCGGTGAGCATGGCGGCTTGTTTGCGGCTGCCCTCCGGGCCGGTGAGCAGGCCGGATTTAGCTTGTTGCGCCAGTGTCGCCGCCGCCCCGGCCCAATCGCGCGACAGGGATTGCAATTGCAGCATGGCGGCGGAGGCCCAGCCCAGGTTGGGGTTGAGCTTGATGGCGCGTTCGGCCTGCGCGCGCGCCGTGGCGATGTCGCCCGCCTGGCGGGCTTCGGAGAAAAGACCGCGCAGGCCAAGCGCTTCTGTGTCTGGTGTTTTGGTCATCGCCTCGAAGATGCGCTTGACCGATGCGCGGTCGCCC
>JANOTU010000049.1:0-5437 GCA_031416515.1 Hyphomicrobiales bacterium | reverse complement strand
CACATCGCCGAGAAAATCATGGAGGCCGCCGACATCGTGGCCGAGTCCTATCACAGCGTCTTCGAGGGAGCGCATTTCGAATTTGAGGAATTGCAGGCCTATCCCGCTTTGGATACGCCTGTGGACAGCCCCGCCGTGCGCTTCGTGCATTCGCTCACCGGCGGCAACTCCACCGGCAAGATCCCCTTTGGCACCGAGGCTGGCCTCTATCAGGAAATGCTCGGCACCCCCGCAATCGTCTGCGGCCCCGGCGACATCGCCGTGGCCCACAAGCCCGACGAGCATGTCAGCGAAGAGCAACTGGCGGCGTGCGACCGGATGCTGGAAAAGCTACTGGTGCGGCTGGCGGCTTAAGGGTCTCCGGACACGCCGTAGCTGGGGGCCTGGGCGGGGTTGATGGCGCGCTGCAAATAGGCGCCCATCTGCAGGCGGTAGGCCTCCCAAAGGGTTCTGAGCCGCGCCACGGGGGTTTCCTCATCCCAGTCAACCCGCAAATTCACCAGCGCGAATGGCTGTTCATGGTGAACGATGAGGGCGGCGGAATGCACCGGCCCCTCCTCGCCGCCTGTGGCCAAGCCCGCCTCAAGCGACCGCAACAGGCGCTCCGCCAAATGCAGGTCGGCATGGGCGGCAAAGGCCTCCGTCATGGCCTTTGGCAGGCTGGCGGATTTCAGCAGATTGCCCGCCGCCACACAGTCGCGTTGTTCAGAAACGCCATGGGTGCCCATGACGTTCTGCCCCGACCATGAGGCGGAGTTGCCGTTCCGGTCCACGGCGGTGAGCTGGCGGTACTCAGTGTAGGGACGATTGCGGATTATTGAATCAATTGCCTGTCTTGCGCTCAGACCCAGAGACATTGAGTCAAGCAATTCAGGTCCAAGATCAGGATCGGTGATGTTCTGCGTTGCCACCGCCCCCACGCCCGCTCGGGCATGCGGGCAGCGCGCCCCCACAGCGATTGATGAAGTAGCAATGGCCACCCCGAAAGCACCCGTCCTGGCACAGCGCCCGGCAATGGAAAACGTCATGGAATAACTCCCGTCACTTCAATCTCCACCAGCCACTCAGGCCGCGCAAGGGCGGTGATCACGAGCCCGGTTGAAACCGGGTAAACACCTTTGAGCCATTTCCCCATCTCGCGGTAAACATCCTGACGGTAGCGAATATCGGTGAGGTAAACCACAATGCGGCAGATATGATCCATGTGGCCGCCCGCCTCTTCCATGAGCAGCTTGATATTGGCCATGGTCTTGGCCGTCTGCGCCGCGGCATCACCCACATGCAGCGACAAGCGGCTGTCCAAATCCTGCGAAACCTGCCCCCGCACAAACACCATGGTGCCCTTGGCCACCACAGCCTGACAAAGATCATTGTCAAGCTTCTGTTCGGGGTAAGTGTCGCGGGTGTTGAAAGGGCGGATGCGTTTGTGGGCGGTCATTGAAACTTCCTTCAGAATACTATTGCCCGTCGAATTGGATGCGTAGAGTCAAATGTGCGCTCAAACAGCCGCATCAATTCTCCCGTAAAGTGATGGCCTTCGTTCTTCAATTCCCGGAACATGGGATTGTCTCTCTCGTCCGGCTGAAGCCCAGCCAAATGCTTCCTTACGGCCTTGTTTTCAAGGCGCAGCAAAAACTGCTCGTAGCTTTCGAGCACAGGCCCCATTTCCGCCAATCCACAGATATCAATCATTCGATCCATGACCGGCATTTGAAACAGCCGCTCCAGCACCCCTATTTTGCGCTCGCGGGCGTGATCGACCGTCATGGCGATGCTGAACAGGCCGCTCGCATAAAGAAGTTTTCGTGAGAACACGAGTTTGATGTTCCTGATCCCCCACGGCTTCGGCGCATCCCCTTCCACTGTCTTGAATTCATAGTCCACCGCCATGGTCCGGTAATATCTGATAATGTCGTTCAGCAGAAAGCGCGCCAACTGATGGTCAGCCATTCCGGGGCGGATGTAGCGCTCAAGAATCTGACGCCTCACGCTGTTGAATTCGGCCTCGTTGGAGAGCCATTCGCCTTCGAGCAGAAACAGCATTCTTCTTGTAAACTTTGCATTGCTGTCACCATCTCCCCCGATGTTGCTGAGCATTGTATCAGGAGATTCCATCCACTCGAAAGCGCCGCCCGTGGCGGGAGCTGCAGGAACGACATTGCCTGTAACGGATCTCGCGACCTGTAACCAAGCAGGCTCACTTGCGGTCTCTGCCTGCTTCCCGGATTGAATGAAATTAGGGACAATCACAAAATAGTCCAAGTCCGACTCCGCCGAAGCTTCCCGGCGCGCGTATGAGCCGCAGGTGACCATGACAGCCTCCTTGGGCACAACAGCGTCAAGTCCTTCCCGCAATAGCTTAATACGAACTTCAGAAAATGACTTCGCTTTTTCAGTTGCTTCCCTCACACCAGCAGCCTTTCAGACTGCTGCGTGCGTCCGCCAGAGGTTCCGACGGGCCTGGACAGCGCCTGGTCGTGTTTTTCCTGCTTGTAACGGCTAATTCCTTTGTCACTGTCACCCGCAATAAAAAATTTCCTGCTCTTGTATAATATCTCGGCATCCAAGTGCGCCCAAACATTCTTTCTGAAATCAGGGCCTATCAAGAGTTCTTTCAGCCCAGGCAACTTTCTGAAAACCGCTTCTTCCTTGGAGAAATAATCGCCCGCGCCAAAACTGGCAATGTGATTGCGCATGAATGCCTGGCAGACTTTGTCGGCAAGCGCGCCATCTTCTGAATTGATCACATGCTGGTAAACAAAATTCTTCAGGAGCCAGAACTCATCGACAATATTGCGGTTCGCTTCCCCCCCACCTCCCATCGCGGCATACATGACATCTTCGGGACTTGGGACACTGGCTTTCGCAAAAACAAACTTGTGGGTGCGGAGAACACCTTCAATTGTATCAAAATTGATCGGGCCGGAGAAAAATCCGTCAAACCCGGTGTCCTGCCCCGAAATGAGGGCGATCAAGCGCTCGATATCCATCCCGTGGCGGCGCAGCGTTTCCGTTATCTCGCCCCCCAACGCTTCGCCACGAATGATGGCGATCGTCGCACGGTGGTGCTCAATGCCGAATACATCCAAAAAAACCGGTTCGAGTGAATGCGACAATGGCGCATGGCCGACATCGTGCAGGAGCGCTGCGGCGACGACGAGGCGCTTCTCTTCCACTGGTAACTCACGAGCTTTGCAGTAGGCTGCTGCGAGCTTTGCTACGCCGAGACTATGTTGAAACCGCGTATATCTGGTGTTCCAATTAGTGCCGTTGGGGTAACTTACCTCCAAATAGTTTATACCGCCCAAAAAGCGAACTGAACGAAGCCGCCGAAATGCCCGCGTCTGGATAAGCTCGTCAAAAAAATAATCCCCCAAGGCACCGGCCCCCAATTCCACCGGTTTCTTGAAGTCATATGGCGGTCGCCGTCCTGCAATAAGGGTTTCCAACATCGCCTCTGACATTTCCTGTTGTTGGAACATAGCAAGACCACAATAAATTTGCGACTCCAAAATGGCTTGTTCACTCCGCCGCCTTTTTCTGTTCTCCCTCTAAATCCGGTCCGACATGCCACCTGCCCTCTGCGCGAATTTCAGGGTGCTGGTCCAGTCGTAGGTTCGGTAGACAGCGGCGGATTGGGCGAAGGGCGGGGACTGGGCGAAGCGCTCAGGCCCCTCCGCATAGGTCATCACACTTTGCGTGGCGGCCTCATGCTGCATGTCGTAGATGCGGGCGCGGATATCAACCAGCGGCTTGAACATGGGGTGGCGCGTCACATCCCTGACGCGCTCTCCCCCAATCCACACTTCGCGGCCATCGCGGATGGAATCTCGGTATTGTTCGCCGGTTCTGATCATCTGGACCTCCCGGTCCAGCATGGCACAGGCGGGGTGATTTTGCACTGGACAAAGCCTCTGCTTTTCGAATCAATGGCCGGTGATTCGGGTGTGGGCTGAAAATTGGGAAAAACGCAGATCAGTGAGTTGTTTTTGAAGGAAAGGGTGCTGCGATTGCCCCTGCCCCGGCAGCTTGGGCTGGCCATCCCGGAAAAATCCTTCCGGCTGCTGGTTGCCGCCCTGATCGGCTTGTTTCTCACCGTGCTGGGCGCGGTGATGGCGCAGATTTTGCTCGAAAGCCGGACCGCCCACATTGAATCCCAAACCCGCCTTGCGGCGCTGCAGGGGGCGGTGGCCGCGCAAAACATTCGTCTCGCCTTTGAACCCCGCTCCGGTCAAACCCCGCCGCCCATGACGTCAGGTCTGCTGCTGCAAAAACTGCAAGCCGATGCGCTCAAGCTGCCCGCCACGTTTGTGATCGCTGACGCCAGCGGCCTGATCACCGCCAGCCAGCCCCCTGTGGCGGAGAAGGTGATCACCGAACGCCTCTCTGCCGATTTTGTCACCAGTGTTGGCGAAAGCCGGACCGCCTCTGGCGAAGCGGCCTTTGTCGGTATTTTTGATTTGGGCGCCTATCCCGGCAGTCTCTTCGTCATCCAGAAAAAGGCCGACATCCTTTCAATCTGGCATGGCAGCGTCGCCAAGCTCGCGGTTATTTTCGTCCTTGCACTGATTGTTCTGGCCATGCTGGGAGCCGCCTTGCAATGGCAGGCGGCCAAAGTTGCCGAGGCTGACAGCGTTCTTGCCGCCGCCACCACGCGCCTCGACAAGGCGCTGGACCGCGGCCAATGCGGGATGTGGGACTGGGATGTCGCAAAGGGCGTCATGTTCTGGTCCAAATCGATGTTTGAAATTCTGGGGCTGCCGGTCAAGGGCGATTTCCTGAGCTTTGGCGAAGTGGCCGCGCGCATTCATCCTGATGACGCAAAGCTGGAGCACATCATTGAAAACCTGTTGCGCGGCGAACTCGCAGTGTTCGACCGCGAATTCCGCATGCGCCATGAGGACGGGCACTGGGTGTGGCTGCGCGCCAGGGCGGCGCTGGCCGAGGGAGAAACACCCGGCGAGCAGCATCTCGTCGGCATTGTCTTTGACATCAGCCAGCAGAAACTCAACGACCGCCTCAACAAGGAAGCAGAGCTTCGCCTCAAGGACGCCATTGAAAATATTTCAGAGGCCTTTGTGCTGTGGGACCAGGAAAACCGGCTGGTGATGTGCAATTCCAAATACCAGCAGTTTCATTCGCTGCCTTTGGCGGTGTGCGTTCCCGGCACCCCTTATGAAGAAGTGGCGCGCGCCGCCCGCGAACCCGCCGTGCGGCAGCGCCTGAGTGGCGGCGCATCATTTGAAGTGCAGCTTGCCGATCAGCGCTGGCTGCAGATCAACGAGCGCCGCACCAAGGATGGCGGCTTTGTTTCCGTGGGCACCGACATCACCGAGCTCAAGCGCCACGAGGCGAGCCTGGTGCGCTCTGAGCGCGATCTGATGATGACCGTGCGCGATTTGAAAAAGGAGCGCCAGCTTGCTGACCAACAGGCGCA
>JANOTU010000048.1:0-3349 GCA_031416515.1 Hyphomicrobiales bacterium | reverse complement strand
TCCTCACCCTGAGGTGCGAGCCCGTAGCTACGCCTCGAAGGGCCCACGATGCGGAACCTGCAACCGTCCTTCGAGGCTCGCGAAGGCGCTCGCACCTCAGGATGAGGGTTGGGGGGATCCAGTAATTCTGACTGATCCGTTGGCCTCCGCGCAGTTTACTGAATCGCCCTGGGGACAATCCACCGCTGTTCCCGGCGGGACTGGAAGCTGTATACGAGGGGCGTCACAGCAAAGGAACAACGATGACCGCCCTTGGAATTTTGCCCGAATGGAATTTGGCCGACCTCTATGCTGCCCCCGATGATCCGCAATTTGCCGCTGACATGCGCCAGGGCGAGGCGGAGGCCAGGGCCTTTGCGGAGAAATACAAGGGCAGGCTCTCCACCCTGAATGGGGAGGAGCTGGCGGCTGCGCTCAAGGCCTATGAGGGTATTTCCGATCTCTTGGGGCGCACGGGTTCTTATGCGCAGCTTTACTATGTGGGCGACACCACAAATTCAGCGCGCGCCAAATTCTACGGCGATGTCAATGC
Source organism: Hyphomicrobiales bacterium (assembly GCA_031416515.1). GTDB lineage: Bacteria > Pseudomonadota > Alphaproteobacteria > Rhizobiales > Aestuariivirgaceae > Aestuariivirga. The sequence continues at coordinate 2,817 of JANOTU010000048.1, read as the reverse complement.
CAGGCTCACCGAAATTTCCACCCAGCTACTGTTCTTCGAGCTTGAGCTGAACCGCATTGATGCCGCCGCCCTGGAAAAAGCCATGGCCGTGCCAGCCCTCGCGCACTACCGCCCGTGGATCGAAAACCTGCGCATGGAACGGCCTTATCAGCTTGACGACAGGCTGGAAGAACTCTTCCTGGAGAAATCGCAAACCGCCGCTGGCGCTTTCAACCGGCTCTTTGATGAGTCGATGGCTGACATGCGCTACGTGGTGAATGGCGAGAGACTCACGCTTGAGCCCACCCTCAATCTCTTGCAGGATAAAGACGAGGCCAAGCGCCGCGCCGGAGCCGAAGCGCTGGCTGCCACCTTCAGGGACAACATCCGGCTGTTCACGCTGATCACCAACACGCTGGCAAAAGACAAGGATATTTCTGATCGCTGGCGCGGCTTCAAGGATATCGCCGATGCGCGCCATCTCTCCAACCGTGTCGAGCCCGAAGTGGTGGCGGCCTTGGTGGCGGCGGTGCGCGCTTCTTACCCCCAGCTTTCGCACCGCTATTACGCCATGAAAGCCAAATGGATGGGCAAGGAAAAGCTCATGCACTGGGACCGCAATGCGCCCTTGCCCGATGAGAACACCAACGAAGTGCCGTGGGCCGAAGCTGAGCAAATCGTGCTCAAGGCCTACGGTGAATTTGATCCGCAGATGGCGGCGATTGCCAAGACCTTCTTCGACAGGAACTGGATCGACGCCCCCACCCGCGCCGGCAAAGCCCCCGGCGCCTTCGCTCACCCCACCGTGCCCTCGGCCCATCCTTATGTGCTGCTCAATTACCTGGGCAAGACCCGCGATGTGATGACGCTGGCCCATGAGTTGGGCCACGGCGTGCATCAGGTTCTGGCCGCAGGGCAGGGGGCGCTGATGGCGTCAACGCCCCTGACGCTGGCTGAAACCGCCAGCGTGTTTGGCGAAATGCTCACCTTCCAGGCTTTGCTGCGCCAAACCACCGATGCGAAAAAGCGCAAAATTCTGCTCGCTTCCAAGGTTGAGGACATGCTCAACACCGTGGTGCGCCAGATCGCCTTCTACACCTTCGAGCGCAACATCCACGAAGCCCGAAAGCAAGGTGAACTCACCCCCGACGCCATCAACGCCATCTGGATCGACGTGCAAAAGGAGAGCCTGGGGGACGCAATCGAATTCGGCCCCGGCTATGAAACCTTCTGGACCTACATCCCCCACTTCATCCACTCGCCCTTCTACGTCTACGCCTATGCGTTTGGCGACTGCCTGGTGAATTCCTTGTATGCCCGCTTTCGCGAAAGCGAATCGGGCTTCCAGGAGAAGTATTTTGCCATGCTGAAAGCTGGCGGCACCAAGCACCATTCCGAATTGCTGAAGCCCTTCGGCCTGGACGCCACAGATCCAGGCTTTTGGCAGAAGGGGTTGTCGGTGATTTCGGGGATGATTGATGAGTTGGAGGGGCAGGAATGATTGAGAGTCCTAACTTAAGATCGTTTTAATGATTTTTGAGCAAAAAGGCGTGGCTACCAAGCAAGGGAGGAAGCCATGGCCGATGTTGTTTGCAAGAAGTGTGGAGTGAAGAACTATGGGAAGAACGGAATGGTGCGTGGACTGCAGCGCTATCTCTGCCATTCGTGTGGATGCAACTTCACAGCAACGGCGCGGCGTGGAAAGCCCCCTGCGATGAAGGCGTTGGCCCTCTTGTTGTACGCAATGGGAAACATGAGTTTCTGCGGGATTGGCCGCTTGCTTCAGGTCAGTGATGTCGCTGTGCTGAAGTGGGTTAGAGCCGCCGCAAAAGCATTGCCCGCCCCCATTGCGCCCACAACCGTCAGCACCATCATGGTGGACGAAATGTGGCATTTTATCCAAAAAAAACAAACAAGTTATGGCTTTGGCGAGCCTATGATCCTGATGGAGGCGGAACTCTCTGCTGGGAGTTGGGCGGTCGTGATGATAAAACCGCCAAAAGGTTTCTCGATGCCATCGGCATGGAAGGCCGACACTTCATCACCGGCGACTGGGAAGGATACCACCGCCTCATCCCGGCGGCGCAACTGACAACAGGCAAAGACAAAACTTTCCCTATTGAGCAAGACAACAGCAATATCCGTCACTATCTGGCGCGGTTCCGCCGTCGCACGAAGGTCGTCTCAAAATCCAAGGCCATGGTTGAACTTTCCCTTCGCCTGCATCACCATCTACGTGATCCTAAAAATTATGCCGCTACCGCAGCTGTCGCTTTATCTATCTATAGTTAGGACTCTCATTCGTTCTTTGCATAGGCCCATAGCAGCACGGCGGGATATCCCTCGTTATAGCACCAAGAGATGACGCGCCCGCCGCCGCGCTGGCCGCGGCCTTGCAAGGGAATGACCAGTTTCCGCAAGCCTCGCGTTTCGCGGATCACGTCGTCCGCCAACGGATTTTCCGACACCGGTTCCACAATAGCAGCCATCTCATCGGCCGTCATGATCTTGCCGGCGCACGGATAAGGGGATGGCCCTCTATGGCTTGCAGCCATCATCTGCGGTTCTCCTGTATCACGAACGCGGAGTTGTTTTCAGCTGTCCGGCCTCGTGAAACGAGAGGAAGGCATCGAGCACCTGGTTGAAGAAGCGCGGCGGGAGGAAGCCATAAGTGTAATCGCCGGTCTTCGGCGCCTGGCGCAGATCATAGCCCGGCCATCATGGCATCAACGGGCGCGGTGTGGGTGATGGGCAGGACGGTGACAATTTCCGCATGATCGCTCTGGCTCATCATGTTGAGAACGATCACGCTGGGGCGGTCTTTGCGACCCTCTTCCT
>JANOTU010000047.1:0-5920 GCA_031416515.1 Hyphomicrobiales bacterium | reverse complement strand
CAAAACAAACCAAGGCGGTGAAAGCGCTGAAGGCCACGCACCGCCTGGCGCTGACCGGAACCCCGGTTGAAAACCGCCTCGCTGATTTGTGGTCGCTGTTTGATTTCGCTTCTCCGGGCTTGCTTGGATCGCCCAAGCAGTTTGACAGGTTCATGAAGCGCAAGGACGCTGACGGCAAGCCGCCTTACGCCGCCCTTCGCACCCTCACCCAGCCCTATCTTTTGCGCCGCCTCAAAACCGACAAGCGCATCATCTCGGATTTGCCCGACAAGACCGAGATGAAAACTTTCTGCGGGCTCAGCAAGGCGCAGATTGCGCTGTATCAGCAGACGGTTGAAAAACTGGATCACGATCTCCGCGAGGCTGATGGCATCCAGCGCCGCGGCATCATTCTGGCCTGCCTCATGCGCTTCAAGCAGATTTGCAACCACCCTTCGCAATGGCTGAAGGATGAAAGCTTTACCGCCCGCGACAGCGGCAAGTTTCAGCGCCTGGCCGAGATTTGCGAGGTGATTGCCGAGAAGCAGGAAAAAGCACTGGTGTTCACCCAGTTCCGGGAAATGACCGGGCCGCTGCATGCGTTTCTCACCAGTATATTTGGAACAAGCGGACTGGTGCTGCATGGCGGAACACCGGTTGGCGAGCGCCAGAACATGGTGCAGGATTTCCAGCGCGAAGACGGTCCGCCGTTTTTCGTGCTTTCGTTGAAAGCCGGGGGCACGGGTCTCAATCTCACCGCCGCCGCGCATGTCATCCATTTTGACCGCTGGTGGAATCCGGCGGTGGAAAACCAGGCGACCGACCGGGCCTTCCGCATTGGCCAAAAACGCAATGTGCTGGTGCATAAATTCATCTGCACTGGAACCCTGGAGGAACGCATTGACCAGTTGATTGAATCAAAGCGGGCACTTTCCGACAGCGTCATCGAAGGTGGCGATGGCGCCATGCTCACCGAAATGTCGAACGCTGAATTGCTCAAGATTGTCAAACTTGATATGAAGGCCATGGATGATTCGTCATGAAATTGGGGAGAGGCTGATGGGATGGGGCTATGGTGATCGGTATCCGGCTTATGTGCCGGTGGCGAAAAAGCGCCTGAACGCCGAGAAGGCTGCCAAAAAGCTGGCCAAGGGCGGCCAGAAGCTTAGCCCCATTCACCTTGCGGGAAGCAAGATCGCCACCAGCTATTGGGGCAAGGCCTGGTGTCAGCATCTCGAATCTTTCAGCGACTATGAGAACCGCCTGCCGCGGGGCCGCTCCTATCTGCGCCAGGGCGCGGTGCTTGATCTCAAAATCGAGAACGGCAAGGTGTCAGCCCTGGTGCAGGGTTCCGAAACCTACAAGGTGAGCATCGGCATCACGGTTTTGGGCGAGCAAAAATGGCAGGCCATCCGGGCGCGCTGCGCTGGCGAAATCGCTTCGGTGATTGAGCTTCTGCAAGGCAAGCTGTCAGCGTCGGTGATGCAGACCGTGACTGACCAAAAAGATGGCCTGTTTCCGCTGCCGGGAGAAATCAAGCTGCAATGCTCCTGTCCTGATTGGGCTGAGATGTGCAAGCATGTGGCCGCGGCGCTGTATGGCATCGGTGCCAGGCTTGATCAGGAGCCTGAGCTTTTGTTTACTTTGCGCAATGTCGATCACCTGCAACTGATCAGCGCCGCCACCTTGTCCACCACGGCCAAGACACCGCAGAAAGGCCTTGAAGGCCAGGATCTCTCGGCACTCTTCGGCATTGATGTGGATGAGGCCGCGCCAGCCGAACCCAAGGCAAAGCCTGTGGCCAAAAAGAAACCCTCCAGCTTGCCAGCGAAAAAACCCCAGCGGCGGAAGGCAGCCTCCCTGGGCGGCAAATCCTGAAAGTTGGCTTGGTGATCGGATGAATTGGTAATATATTGGCAGTGTGAAGTGTTCAGGATCGACACGCCATGCCAATGAGCCACGATGAGCGGGTAAGAAGTTTTGGCACCAAGGTGCGGCTGTTTCCGCAAGCACCCAATCTGGGCGGGTTCAGCGAGCCTGAGGTGGTGTGGCTGTCGCCGCCTGCGGGAACAGTCGCTGCAGGTCCCGCCGATGACCGGATGTATGTCCGCGACGCCACTGACAAGCAGGAGCCCTATCTCTTTCCCTATCTGCCGCCGTTTTACGGCACTGTCAGGCCGCCGGTGGAACCGGGGCCGGACGGGCATTTTGACCATATTCCCGTGGGCACAAGAGAGTTTGTCGCCACCCATGCCTATGGCAGCATTCGCCGCGTGCTGGATATTTTCGAGAGCTATCTGGGCGGGCCGCTGCAATGGCAGTTTGCCGACCGCTTTCCGCGCCTTGAAGTCATTCCGCTGATTGACTGGGACAACGCCCAGTCCGGCTATGGCTACATGGAGTTCGGCCTGTACCGCGACGAGACCGGAGCGCCCGCACCGCATGCGCTCAACTTTGACACCATCGCCCATGAGTTCGGCCACAGCCTTTTGTTCGCGCTGATGGGGGTTCCCTTCGAGGGCCGCTGGTCGCCCGCGTTCGGGGCCTTTCATGAATCAAGCGCCGATCTGGTGGCGCTGCTTTCAGCCATGCACTTTGACAGCGTGCTGGACCGGCTGCTGCGCTCGACCAAGGGCAACATCTACACGCTGAACGAGATCAACCGCATCGCCGAGCTTTCTGACACCCGCCAGATCCGCCTCGCCAGCAACAGCCGCAAGATGGCCGAGGTGACGGATGAAGTCCACGACCTGTCGCGGCCTCTGACGGGCGCCATTTTTGACGCCCTTGTCTATGTCTATGTCGAGCAATTGCGGGCCCAAGGTCTGATCAGCGTAGGCTTGCGCGAGGCGATCCTGTCACCAGGCAAACGGCGCGACGAGGCTGAATGGCTCCAGCGCCAGTTCGATAAGGCCTACGCCAACCGGCATTTCCAGTTTAAGGCCGCGCTGATGACCGCCCGCGACATCATCGGCGAACGCCTCACTGCGACATGGCAGACTCTCTCGCCAAATAACTTGAGCTTTTCAGATGTGGCAACGGCGTTTCTGACGGCGGGAAACGGATCAGACCCCTACCGCGCTGAGTTCAGGGAGATATTTCACTGGAGGGAGATTTATGAAGTCCACTCCGTAACATCGTTCTGAAGTCCGCTGCAGATATTGAGGCCCGGCTTGTTAGGGATTTTTGATTTCCACATAGATGTAGCCCTTGACCTTCTCTCCCGATTTGTAAGGCCAAATACTTGCGGTTACTTTGAAATGGGCACCTAAAACTTTCGGACTGGGTGGGGGATGACCAGCCTGGGGCGAGCTACAGCCAGTGTCGTAGCCTGGCACACAGGGATGGCAATCTAAAACTGTAACTGGATTATGCGCTGGAATGACTCCATCTGAACTGTCCGGCAATATAAAATCAGCATAAGCGTCAAGAGTCTGCGACCCTCCCGGTATAATCAACTCCTCGACGCTTACCGAGAAATTCCGGCTCTTGCCGCCGCAGGGTTCCTGCAGTTTGAGGTAAATGCAGCCAACTTCCAGCCTAATGTCACCGAATGTTGTGCAAGGTTCAACCAGATTCACATAACCATTGCCATCGGCAATGCGCTCAAATAGAATTGGGCTAGCAAAGTCTTGCATGACTGCCACCACCTTTGTTCCCTTTGACTCCACCTAGTCCATCAACTTGCCGCCACGATGCGAGACCATCATGGCTGCGTTATAACTTATAGGCTGCCGGGTCTCGCCCATGCTCTTCTTCAGGATCAATTCCTCAAATGTATCATTGGACACCAGCAATTGCGCCGTTCTGTCCAATTTATCCGCCTCCCATTTCAAGTAGTCACTGCCGTATCCGGCGTCATCTGCTGGATTCCCAGCCCCTTGAACGAGCATGACCGTGGGCTCTGAGAGGCTGTATACATGACCCTGATACGCATACCCATAGATGAGCGCGGCAATCCAACCTGAACTACTGGGAATAGTGCCACAAGCTAATCCTACTGATTGACCGCCGGTGCCCACAGTGCATTCAGCCACTCTGAAAGGCACCCCGTAAAGAGTAATTCGGGAGGCTCTGTAAGTCGTGACAGGCTTAACTTTTTTACTTGTGACTTCAACGGGTCCAGCCATCTTATGCCTCCCTTAGCGATGTTGGGAAAGTCAACTACAATATTCGGCAAAAGTCAACCTTTAAGTTGCCAGTAACGGAACTCGCGAAGTGCCGCGTGGTGGAATTCAGCGCAGTTGTCAAAGCCCAGCCGCAGCGCGAACTCCTCAATGACGGCAGGCGGCGGGCAGTTCAGTTTGATTTGGCAATACCATGTCACGAGATCGAAAGTTGACATGGATGGCGTGGCTCCCAAAATGGTGAGCGCTTCCTGTTTCTTGGCCGCGCGCGAGGCGATGGCGGGATAGGACCCGTGCGCGCGGAGGGCTGGCAGCATATTTTCGTCAATCAGTGATTGAGCCATTTGTTCGAGGCGCGATTGCATCGCTTCCTCCAGGATCATGGCGTTGAAAGCTGCGTCATCAAGCTGATTGTCGCGGCGCCAGTCCAGGATGTCTTCTGGAAAATGCAGGTTGCGTTCCCGGCTCCAGCGCTGCTCTGCGGCAGAGATTTCTTCGGGCGTGAGCTGGACACCCTGCCGTTTGAACTCGCGTAAAGACAGGGCGCGGGTGAGGGCCTCCTGGCGGACGGCCTTGCAGGTCTCGGGATCAAGGCGGAGTTCGTCGAGGATCTCTGTGGGGGACACAGTGCCGAGCGGGGTGGCGAAGGCTATTTCGGTGTCCCACATTTCGGTGCGCTCGAAGTTGTAGGAAACTTGTTTGGGCGGAGGGTCTGCGGCAACGAAGTCGCGGATAGCGGCGAGCATGGCCATGGCGTCATCACGCTTCTGGCTCCGGCGGTTGGCGGGCAGCCATTGGCGCAGCGCGTTTCGGTCGCCGATGATGTTGGCGTAGGTTCGCTCAGGATAAAACAGGCTCTTGGCCCTGCCGGTGAGCGCTGTTGCCGTGGACAGGTCGATGACGCCATCAGCTACTGCTGCGGCCAATGTCGCCCGGATATCGACCATGGCTTCGTTGAGGGGCAAGTAGCCAAGCTCGGCGGGGCCGTGTTCGACGGCGACTTCGTCGTCATCTTCCAATGCGCCGTCTTGCAGCGCCTGAAAGATTTGGCCCACACCCACCATGCCGAACTCCGCCAGTTCGGCGGCGCGCAGGGCGCCCATGCTGGCGGCGCCAAAGACATGGATGCCTTGCGCCATGGCCCACAGGATTTCCTTGTGACGCACCGCTGGTCCTTGCCGGAAAGAACCGTCGATCAGACCGATGGCGCGGGGCGGCGGCTGGCGCAAGGTGGCGCGGTAGATGTCGCTTTGCGCGGCGGGCGGCAGATAATCCGCGTCAAGCACGCCTCGGGCAGATTCCACATCCAGTGTCGGACCCAGAAAGATGCAGAAGCTCATGGTGCCGCCCTGCTGCGGCGAACGGCCGCGTAAAAGCGGTGCATTGGCCCTTCAAGCCCCGGCACCACCACCCGCGCCACAGCGCAAATTCCGGCCGGTGGTGAGAGGTCGACGGCAAGAACCTCATTGAACCCCGCCGCAGCCAGACAGGTGAGCACGTAGCTCAAGGCACCCTCAGCCGAAGTCGGGGCTTGGCCAAAATGGCGTCTGCCATGACTTGCGTTGAGGTTGCCGCGCCAGCGCTCAAGCCCTTGCGGATCACTGGCGGAGCCATAGAAGTCAGCGCCCAGATCATCACGCGCGCCGGAGAATGCTGTAAGGCGGGTTTGCGCCGCCTCAACCAGCGCCTTGACCAGCGCCATAGCCCGGTTTGGATGACAGCCATGGCCTTCGGCTGGAATGGCCACCGCGTGGTTGCCTGCGGTCTGCTCCATAATTTGACAGCGAAACGCCGCAATGCCAACGTCGCTGGTG
>JANOTU010000046.1:0-1980 GCA_031416515.1 Hyphomicrobiales bacterium | reverse complement strand
GGAGTTGGTGCGCGAGGGGCTCATCGAGCTTCGCCAGGAACAAGCCTTCAAGCCCATCTACATGCGCCGCAAAGCCAATGCGGCCTGACAGTCAAGGAGTATACCCATGATGCAAGCCCAGCTCGTTGAAATTGAAACAGTGGCAGTCGTGGAAACTGCGGTTGTCACCCTGCACCCGCGCGCCGACCGCAGTCAGCATCTGCGCATCATTGAGGCGGCCCTCTTCGCTGCCTCAGAGCCGGTGGCCGTTGAGAAGATCAAATCCTTCCTGCCCGAGGGCACGGAAGTGGACTCCCTTTTGGCTGATCTCAAGACCAACTACGCCAACCGTGGTGTCAATCTTGTGGAGGTCGCTGGCAAATGGTCGCTGCGCACTGCGGAAGATTTGGGCTTCATCCTGCGCCGCGAGCAAACCGAGCAGCGCCGCCTTTCCAAAGCCGCCCTCGAAACCCTCGCCATCGTCGCCTATCACCAGCCGGTGACCCGTGCTGAGATTGAAGACATTCGCGGCGTGGCGATTTCCAAGGGGACACTCGATATTCTTCTGGAAGCTGGCTGGGTCAGAATGCGCGGCCGCCGCCGCACCCCCGGACGCCCCGTGACCTACGGCACAACGGAAGCCTTCCTCATCCATTTTGGCCTGAATGAATTGGGCGATCTCCCCGGCGTGCAAGAACTCAAAGGCGCGGGCCTCCTCGACGCCAACCTCCCCCCCGGTTTCGACCTGCCAATCCCGCGCGGCAGTGACGAGTTGGCAGCCGATGAAGACCCACTGGACGGCGACGAGCAAATCCCACTGGAGATGCACCTTCCGGAATAGTATGTTATTTCATATGGTTGACGCGACAATTGAATGCAAGAAATTACCAATCGCCAAACTCCCCCTTCGGAGGAGGGTAAACAAGTATCAGCGTGAATCCTTCATCGCTTGCAGGAGCGACTGGATGCTTCTATGAGGCGGGCCGGTTCAATTCGGGAAACTAAATGACTGTTGTTGTCGTCGAATCGCCTGCTAAAGCCAAAACCATCAACAAATATCTGGGCAAGGACTTTACGGTTCTGGCCTCTTTCGGCCATGTCCGCGATCTTCCTGCCAAGGATGGCTCGGTCAGGCCCGATGAGGATTTTGAAATGTCCTGGGAGGTCGACACCAAATCGGCCAAGCGGCTGGCGGATATTGCGGCCGCACTCAAGAACGACGACCGGCTGATTCTGGCAACGGACCCTGACCGCGAAGGCGAAGCTATTTCCTGGCATGTGCTGGAGGTGTTGAAAAAGAAAAACGGCCTCAAGGGCAAGACTGTGCAGCGGGTGGTCTTCAATGCCATCACCAAGCAATCGGTGCTGGAGGCCATGCGGCACCCGCGCGAGGTTGATGCAGCCTTGGTGGATGCCTATCTGGCCAGGCGGGCTCTCGACTATCTTGTGGGCTTTACGCTCTCGCCTGTACTGTGGCGGAAACTGCCGGGGTCGCGCTCAGCCGGGCGGGTGCAATCTGTGGCGCTGCGGCTCATTTGCGACCGGGAACTGGAAATCGAGGCGTTTCGCAAACAGGAATATTGGTCGGTTGACGGCAAGTTTTTGACGCCCAAGGGGGCGGAGTTTTCAGCCGCCCTCAATTCCATCGGCGGCCAGAAGCTGGCCAAGCTCGACATCAAGGACGAAGCATCGGCAAGGGCGATTGAGCAGGCGCTGAAGGGTGCCCGCTTTGCGGTTGATTCCATAGAGAGCAAGCCTGCCCGGCGTCATCCCTATGCGCCGTTTCGCACCTCTACCTTGCAGCAGGAAGCTTCGCGCAAGCTCGGCTTCACCTCCGCCAAGACCATGCAGGTGGCCCAGCGCCTATACGAGGGCGTGGACATCGGCGGCGAAACTGTGGGCCTCATCACCTATATGCGAACCGACGGCGTTGACATGGCTCCGGAGGCCATTGCGGCGGCGCGCAACACCATCCTCAAAAATTTTGGCGAACCCTATCTG
>JANOTU010000045.1:0-13233 GCA_031416515.1 Hyphomicrobiales bacterium | reverse complement strand
GGTTGACGCCGGCCAAGCTTGCCGACGTTGTCTCGCGTCTCAACGCGCTTGAGATTGCCTTTGCCTACTCAAAAATGCGGGCGCGCAAAACGCCCGGCAATCAGGCGCATGTGACCAATGCCAAGGATGATCCCCTGCAATTGGCGGCGGATGCGGCAACAGCTGTCGCCTTTGGCTTTGATGAGATTGAGACCACCATGCGGGTGTCGCGCAATGCCTGGTCCAATGCGCTGGCTTGCGCTGTGGGAGGGGCTGTCGGGCGCTGGGGGGTTTTGTTCCAGTGTTCCAGCGAAGAGGCGGAGGAACTTCGGATCGGCATGGCGGGGTTCACCTCCTATGCCGAGACGGTCTCGGTTTACGGCACAGAGAAGGCATTCACTGACGGCGATGACACGCCGTGGTCGAAGGCCTTTCTCGCAGCCGCCTATGCCTCTCGCGGCATCAAGATGCGCTGCACATCGGGCGCTGGCTCTGAGTTGCTCATGGGCTTTCACGAATCAAAGTCGCTGCTTTATCTGGAGGCGCGCTGTCTGTGCCTGCAACGCGGCATGGGGGTTCAAGGCACCCAGAATGGCGGCATTGACGGGGCGCCTTTGACCGCCACCATGCCAGGTGGCGTGCGCGAGTTGATGGCGGAAAACCTGATCGCTGTGTGGCTCGACCTGGAATGCGCCTCCGGCAATGATGCGCGCTCGACCGAATCGGAAATTCGTGTGGGCGCAAAAATCCTGCCGTTTCTGATCTCTGGTTCTGATCTCATCTGTTCCGGATTTGGCTCCATTCTCAAATATGACAACTCTTTCAACCCTTCACTGCTCAATGGCGAAGAGCTGGAAGACTACCTCGTGCTGCAACGCGATTTCGAGGCGGATGGCGGGCTGACGCCGCTGCCGGAATCGCGTGCGCTCGATCTCCGTTGGCGCGCGGTCGAGGCCATTGCCGCTGTCTATGAGGAGTTGGGGCTGGCGACAGCGACACCTGACATGAAGCAAAGCGTGGTTGTGGCGTCGGGCTCTGATGATACAAGAAGCTACAGCCCACGCGATGTGGCGCTGATCAGTGAACAGATCAAATCGCGCGGCATTACGGTGATCGATGTGATCAAGGCGCTGGCGGCGCGGGGGTTCCGCGAGGAAGCGGGCAATTTGCTCAATGTGGTGAAGCTTCGCGTATCGGGTGACTATCTGCAGACCTCAGCCATGGTGCGCGGCGGCAAGGTGGTGAGCGCCATCAATGATCCCAACACCTATCTCGGCCCCGGCACCGGCTACCGCGTGTCAGAAGCGCGGCGGCTTGAGCTCAACAGCATCCGCGACGTGCTCGACCAGAAAGAAGTGCTGCGCTCTGAGGCGATGCATGAAAAGGATGCGACCAAGCGCATCCGCTACCGGAGCTTGGGGCTAGCGAAGCAGAGCGATGATCCAGCCGACATTGTCATCGGCATCAGCCCGGGTTTTGGCCTGAAACTGTTTCAAACCACCGCCGGGCACCGCCTGTCGGACGTGCTCAGCCTGATGATGAACGCCATTGCGGCGCGAGGTTTGAAACCCCGCATCGTGCGCTTCATGCACACGGCGGATACGTCATTCCTTGGGCTCTCAGCGGCGCGCCTTGCCGGCTCTGGCATTGGCATCGGCATTCAGGCCAAGGGCACCGCCGTCATTCACCAACGCGGCCGCCTGCCGCATAACAATCTCGAACTCTTCTCCAACGCGCCGATTACCCGGCTGGAACATTACCGGGGCCTGGGTGCCAATGCGGCGGCCTACGCGCTGGGTGAAATGCCCGAGCCTGTGGTGGTGCCAACGCGGGGCGAGGCCATGGGCGCGCGATATCATGCGCGCGTGGCCATGATCTATGCGATTGAAACAGCGCTGACGGCGGAAGGGGCCACGCCAGAAGAAATTGCCGTCAGCTTCACCGGGATTAAATCATGAGCAAGCTGACCATGGCCGATTATCCCCTTGCCGAAACGAGGCCGGGCCAGGTCAAGGGCCAGCGCGGGCTGACGCTGGCTGAAATCACCCTTGACGCCGTGACCCAAGGCCACATCACCATGGAGGATTTGCGCATCACGCCGCAAGCGCTGCGCGACCAGGCTGAAATTTCCCGAGCGGCAAACCGGCCGACACTGGCGCTGAATTTCGAGCGCGCCGCCGAATTGGTGAATGTGCCGCAGGACGTGATCATGGAAGTTTATGAACTCCTGCGCCCTGGCCGTGCCACATCGAAAGAACACTTGCGCGATGTTGCGAGGACAATGCGCGAAACCTATCGTGCGGACTGCATCGCAAGTTTTATTGAGGAAGCCGCGGACATCTATGAAAAACGCGGCCTCTTCACATCTCGCTTTTAACAAAGGCGGCGCCTCTTTACTTGCAGGGAAAAACTGTGCTCAATTCTCGCGAGGGTCTTCCCCTGGGACAATCAGGCGGCAGATCCGGGATTAATTGCTCAGGGAGTGAATCATGGCAAACAGCAGCAACATTTCTCGGCGTAATTTCATGGCGCAATCAGCCACCATGGCCGCAACCTTCGCGAGCGGCGCAACGTTGGTTCCGGGCGCCGCTTCGGCAGCGCGCGAAAGGGAACTGAACATCCTGTGCTGGGAGGGATATAATTCCGCTCAGGTTCTCGATCCTTTCCGCTCTTCCACGGGGGCCACGGTCAAGGCGGAGTCTCTCACCAATGATCCAACCATGATCAACCGACTGCGCGCGGGTGAAACCAATGTCTGGGATCTGATCAATGTCAACAATCCGTGGGCGCGCAAAGTGATGGCCCCTGAAAAGCTCATCAAGCCACTGGACCGCGCCAGGTTTGAGCCCTTCTTCAGCAAGATGATGCCGGAATTCAAAGCTCCCTATAGGTGGGCCATGGACGATGCGGGCGAGCAGTTGCTCGGAATGGCGCAACGCTTTGGGCCCTATAGCTTTGTGGTCAACAGCAACAAGGTGAGCCGCGCCACAGCCGAGGATCAGGGCTGGAACCTGTGGAACGACCCCGCCAATGACAAGAAATACGGCATCCTTGAATCCGATGATTGGAACGTTTTCGCAATCTGCTGCATCGCAGGCTTTGATCCCTTCAAGGCGCATGATGAGGCGGAAGTGACAAAATTTGGCGAGGCCGCAAGGCGGGTGTTCAAGGGAGCGAAGCTGGTGGGTGACATCGCCACCATGAACCAATCGATGATTTCCGGCGAGATCGACTTCCATCTCACCGGCGGCACCTATTCGGCCTCGCCAGCGCGCGCGGATGGCCATCCGGAAATTCGCGGCATCACGCCGAAAAAAGGGCCAATGGCTGGTGGCAAGGGCGGCATCTCCTGGATCGAAATCACCTCGACGGTCAACAACCCGGAGCTTTCGCCATTGGCCGCGCAGTTCCTCGAATACGTCCAGGCCCCCGATGCCGCGCATAATGTGGCTTTCGCCGAGGGCACCTTCAATCCGGTGGCGCAGATGGGCAATCCCGACTGCTTCAAGCTCTTCACCAAGGAGGAGCTTGACGCTATCCAGTGGGACAGCCTGGCTGAGGAAATGGCAGGGTCAATTGAGTATGATATCGTGCCTGATTACGACAAGCTGCTCGACATCATGACAGCGGCCAAGCGGGAAGCGTCGGGCGGCTGAAGCGGGCATCATGGCCGAACGTCCGACTATTCTGTCGCTGAAATCACTCGTCAAGACCTTCGGCACTCTCGCTGCGGTGGACAACATCGATCTCGATATTGCCGAAGGCGAATTCTTCACCATCGTCGGGCCCTCCGGATCCGGCAAGACGACATTGCTGCGCATGCTCGCGGGCATGGAGCAACCTTCGAGCGGCGACATTTTCCTGCGCGGGGCCCGCGTCAATGATGTGCCCGCCAACAAGCGCCCCACCTGCATGGTATTCCAGTCGCTGGCCCTGTTCCCGCACCGCACGGTAGGCGAGAACATCGAGTTTGCCCTCAAGATCAGGGGCGATGCCAAGGCCGTACGCATGGCGCGCGCCCTCGAACTCATGGACCTCCTGCGCCTGCCGCGCGCCTATTACGCCAAGAACGTGATGAAGTGCTCCGGCGGCGAGCGCCAGCGCGTGGCGCTCGCCCGGGCGCTGGCCTATGACCCGCAAATCCTGTTTTTCGATGAGCCGCTTTCCGCTATCGACTACAAGCTGCGCAAGACGCTGGAAAAAGAGCTGAAGGACATCCACCGCGAGACCAAAAAAACTTTCGTCTACATCACCCACTCGCTGGAAGAAGCCATGGTGATGAGCGACCGGATCGGCGTCATGCGCGCGGGCAAGCTGGTTCAGGTGGGAACGCCGCATGAGATATATAACACGCCCAACACACGCTTTGTTTCCGAATTCATTGGCGATGTTAATATAATTCCGGTTGTGGCCGATGCCAGCGGAGGAATAGCGACCATGGGCGGCGGGGAAAAACTTAAAGCGCCGGCCGTGCCGCCGGGCTTCACGTCCGGCCATCTCGTGATCCGGCCGGAATACCTGCGTTTCATCAGCGCGGCTTCGGAGGCCGACAATTCCCTGACAGGCCGACTTTATAACGAGTACGCCCTGGGATCGCGCATTCAGTACCAGGTCCGTGTGGGTGATAATGTTTTTGTCGTCGAAAAACTGCGCCAGCAGATGTTCAAGGGCAAGCTCGATGATGCCGTGATGATCGGCTGGGACGCCGCAGACAGCATTGTGGTGACGGAATGAGGTACCAAATTGCCCAAGGCGAGAAGGCCGCAATCCCGGTGCTCCTGCTGCTGCTTGCGGGCTTTGCCGCGCCGCTCTTGGCAGTCATCTGGTTCAGCTTCATGCCACCCCGCAGTTTTTCGCTGGCCGCAGCACCCGGCCTGGACAACTATGCAACGATCTTCGCGAGCACGAGCTATATTTCCTTTCTCTGGTCGCTTGGGCTTGCCGCGGCGACCGTCATCGTGCTCGCGGCTGTTTGCTATCCCATCGCCTACGGACTGGTCCGCGTCTTCGGCAAATGGTCAACACTGCTCACCCTGTTATTCACCATTCCGCTTTTTGTCTCAGAGAACATCCGGCTCTATGGCTGGGTGCTGTTCCTCATCAAAAACGGCGTGCTGCTGGGAACGCTCAAATCAGTTTTCGGTGTCGAGCTTGACAGCATCCTCTTCACCCGCTCCGCCATCCTGCTCGGCATGGTCTATGTCTATCTGCCCTTCATGCTGTTTCCGCTCACCCTTGGCATCAGCATGGTGCCCGCTGAGACGCGCGATGCCGCCTTCGACCTCGGCGCCTCGCGCTGGCAGGTATTCCGGGAGATTGAACTGCCGCTGTCCATGCCGGGCATTGTTATCGGTTTCCTGCTCACATTCGTTCTCGCAGTGGGCGCCATCGCCGAGGCCAAGGTCATGGGCGGTCAGCGCATCATTCCCATCACCCATGACATCGAGATCGCCTTCACCTATGCGCAGAATTGGCCACTGGGCGCGGCCCTTTCCGTGCTGCTCATGCTGGTTGTCGGCATGCTCGTACTGCTGGCCCTGCGGCGCTTCGACCTCGACAGTTTCCTGGGGCGGAGATAAGCGATGCAGACCACAGGCCAACGCGCGCGCCACGCTTTCATCACCGGCTGGACACTTGCCGCAATCGTGTTCATCTATTTGCCAACCCTGTGCATCGCACTCGCCTCAGTCACGGCCAGCCGCTATTTCCAGTTTCCGATCGCCAAATTTGGCCTCGACTGGTGGCAGAAGACGTTCAACTCGATTGAAATACGGCAATTGCTTTCAACCTCCATCCTCATTGCGCTTTGCGTGACCGTGATCGCGGTCAGCATCGCCTTCTTCGGCGCGCTAGCCTTTGCGCGTTATGAATGGAAGGGCCGGTCGATCTACCAGAAGCTCATTCTCGTGCCGATCTTCTTTCCACAATCCGTTTTGGGCCTGGCACTGCTGCTGTGGTTCAATGCGCTGGGCCTGCAAATGTCGTGGATGACCGCCATCTTCGCGCATCTTGTGTGGATTGTGCCGGTGGTGACGCTGGTCATTTCGATCCAGGTCTACAGCTTTGACCCCGCCCTCGAAGAAGCCGCCCTTGATCTTGGCGCCACGCGCTGGCAGGTGCTGCGCGAGGTGACATTGCCGGTGCTGTTTCCTGGCTTGTTCTCAGGCGCGCTTTTTGCGTTCCTGTTGTCGTGGGGCAATTTCCCCTTGTCGCTCTTCACGACCGGCGCAGATACGACGGTGCCTGAATATCTCTACGCCAAGATGGTGGCTGGTTATACGCCGGGGGTTCCAGTGCTTGGCACCGTCTCCACATTGGGCGCTGCCATCCTCCTCATCGGCGGTTACGGCATGGTCCTCGTATCGCGCCGCGCGCAGGCAACAAATGCACAATAGAAGGAAAAAACAATGACATCAACACTGAAGGGCCGCGTTGTCATCGTCACCGGCGGCAGCAAGGGCATCGGCAAAGGCATTGCGCGGGTCTTTGCGCAGGCTGGCGCCAAGCTCGCCATCCTGTCGCGCCATGCTGATCAGGCGGAAGCCGCAGCGCGCGAATTGGGCAACGGCGCCATGGGCCTTGCCGGTGATGTGACATCGCTTGCGAGCATGGAAGCGGCGATGGGCGCTGTGGCCGCCAAGATGGGCGGGCTTGATGTGCTCTGCGCCAATGCCGGGATTTTTCCGCAGGCAAGACTCGAAGACATGACAAGCGCGCAGTGGGACGAGGTGAACGACACCAATCTCAAGGGCACGTTCCATGCGGTGAAGGCGGCCATCCCCTATCTCAAGAAATCCGATCAGGGCCGCATTGTCATCACCTCTTCCATCACCGGCCCGGTCACCGGCTACCCTGGCTGGACGCATTATGGGGCGACGAAAGCCGGGCAATTGGGCTTTATGCGCACCGCCTGCATTGAACTGGCGAAATATGGGATCACGGTGAATGCCGTGATGCCCGGCAACATCATCACCGAGGGATTGGTCGCCATGGGTGAGGAGTACCAGCGGACTATGGCCGCCTCCGTGCCGCTGAAACGCTTGGGGACAGTCGCCGACATCGGCCACGCGGCGCTTTATTTCGCATCAAGGGAAGCAGCCTATGTGACCGGCCAAACCATCATCGTCGATGGTGGCCAGATTCTGCCGGAGAGTTTGGAAGCACTGGCGCAGGCGTGAACAAGCCCGCGCTACGAGGTCAGTTCATGCGAACCGCCGCAAGTAATCCTCGCACAACCCCACGGTTCCCTCCGTGTAGGCAAGGCCCATCGATTTGGCCAGGTCAGTCTCCGCATGCGAGCCGATCCAGGCGACGAGCAGCAGGCGGCGCAGCATGATGAAGGTTGGGATTTCAGCTTCATCGGCTCGTGGCAGATCGGTTACGCGGCGATAACCCTGCTTCCACGATTCGATCAGCCCCGGCACTTGGGGTTCATGCTCGTAGAAGGACACCGGCGTCGCCGCGTCATACATGTGCCAGCCGAAGCCACAGTCATCAAAATCAATGACCTTCACCGCCATGCCGTCAATGAGCAGATTGGCGAGGCGGAGATCGCCATGGATGAGGCCGAAGCGCTCTGGCCCCTGGCCATAGGCGGCAAGGCGGCGTCCGATGACAGCAACCGCGCGGCCAAAAAGCCTGGCCTTCTCCGCATCAACACCCATGCCGTCGCGCCAGCGGCCCCAATGCGGGTTCGCCTCGCCAAGACTCGTGTCAAAATCCCAAGCATGGCGCTGAAACCAGCCAGGCCGCTTCCAGCCCCTGGCATGCAGGTGCATGCGCGCCGTCACCTCGCCCAGAATCTCGAAAGGTTCCGACAAATCCGCGCCGATGCCAGGTTCAATGCCTGTCTCCCACGCTGACAAAACAACATGGCGGGCGCGATTCATCGCTGGGTGCGATACGATCTGGATGATCTCGCCGTCGTGGCCCTTGAGCGGCGAAGGTGTTGTCGCCACGCCACTCTGGCGCAATTCCATGAGCCAGGCGAGTTCCGAGGCAATCGCTGTCTTTGAATGATAGCCATCGCGGTGAATGCGCAGCGCCCAGCGCCGGCCATCCGGGGCCTCCACCTTGTAGGTGGCGTTCTCGGAGAGATTGATCATCACAACGGAAAGATCCGTGGGCAGATCATAATTGCCCGTGGCGGCGCTTGCCAGTTCCAGCAGGCGGGCGAGGCCGGTCACTTCAGCAAATCCCGGGCGCGCGGCATGGCGGCGTCAAAGCGCTGCAGAATTTCTTCGCATAATTCCGCTGTCAGCAGGACACCGGGCTTCCATTGCAGCACGCGCTTGTCGAGGGATGAAAAAATCGCCCACACCCCATTCTCATAGAGTGCCCGCGACACCGCCACAGCGCCTTCGGGGTGATTGAACTCGAGGCCCAGAACCAGGCCCTTCTGGCGCACCCCGGTGAAAATATCGCCGTGGCGCCGCATCATCTGCCTCATGGCGCGGGCCATGAACTTTGTCACAGTACCGACATTGGCGGCAACCTCGGGCCGCAGCAGCATCTCGATCACCTTGTGGGCCACCACACAGCCAAGCTCGGCCCCGCCGGTGGTTGAAATATGGGCCGCGCCATCGACATGGAGCCAGCCGCCGGCCCTCTCATTCACCAGGCAGGCGCTGATGGGATACAGCCCGCCCGTGAGGCCCTTGGCCGTCACCATGATATCGGGCTGCACCCCAAAAGTTTGCCAGCCCCACATTTTGCCGGTGCGCATGAGGCCGGTCTGCACTTCATCGGCGATATACATGGCGCCATATTTTCGGCACAGCGCCTTGCAGGCCTTGAGGTAGCCTGGCTTCGGCATAGGAAAGCCGTAGGTCGCCGGAATTGTTTCCATGATCAGGGCGGCGCAGTCCTTGCCCCGCAGCGCCTGCTCCATCGCATCAATATCGTTGAAAGCCACTTGCATGAAAGTCTCGGGCTGGTCGGAGAGAAAAATCTTGGTGAAGCGCTCATCGCCGGCTGCCACCGCAAGGCCGGAATGGCCGTGATAGCCCTTGATGATCGATACAACTTTACGCCGCCTGGTGGCATAGCGCGCACTTTTTATAGCGATATCAACAGCCTCAGCGCCGCCGGGCGCAAACACCGCATAGCGCATTCCCGGCGAGATATTGATCAGCGATTCCGCCAGCGCGGTGCGCGCAATCGACGGAAACCAGTGATTGCCGATGTCGAAATCATCAAGCGCGTCTTTCAGCGTCTGCACCAGCTCAGGGTGGCGATGGCCGAAATTGTAAGTGCCGCCATTGAGATGCAAATCAATCAGGCGCCGGCCTGAGATATCATGAATGAAATAGCCCTCGCGCTTGCCGATGATGAGATCAATGCCCGCCTTCTGCCAGAACTTAGTCTTGTCCGGGTTCCAATAGCGGATGGCCTTGTCCAGCAGTTTTTTTCGGGATTCGAACTTGAACGGCCCGAATTTGCGCATCGTTTTTTCTGTCTTGGCCATTGCTCCGCACCCCTTGCCTTGCCAGGGGATTATATACCAGAATGAGGCCGTATCACCACCAGTCCAATGGGGGCAGCATGGCAACGGAAATGGCGCGAGGCTGGCTGGAGCGGCTGAATGCGGCCGTGGCCGATGGCGGCGACGTGGCGGCGCTTTTCGGCAGCGAATGCTATTGGCGCGATCTTGTGGCGCTGACCTGGAACATCAAGACGGTTGAGGGCAGAGAGGCCATTGCCGCGATGATCAAGTCCGTGAGCCCGCCTTCGTGTTTTCTGATCGACGGCGAGGCCACGGCCTCGTCTGGCATCACCGAGGCTTGGTTCACTTTTGAGACCGCGGTGGCGCGAGGCAAGGGGCATTTGCGGCTGAAGAACGGCTTGGGTTTTACCGTTCTCACCACCATGACCGAGCTGAAAGGCCATGAGGAGAAGCAAGGCCCGACACGCTCCAATGGCGTTACACATGGCGCTTGCAAGAACCGCAGGACCTGGGCTGAGCTTCGGGCTGAGGAGGACGCAGCACTGGGTTACACCGGCCAGCCTTACTGCGTGATCATTGGCGGCGGGCAGGGCGGCATTGCGCTGGGGGCTCGTCTGAAGCGGCTTGGCGTGCCCACCATCATTGTGGAAAAGAATGCGCGCGCGGGCGATTCATGGCGCAACCGCTACGCCTCACTCGTGCTGCATGATCCGGTTTGGTACGACCATCTGCCCTACATTCCGTTTCCAGCGCATTGGCCGGTGTTCACCCCCAAAGACCAGATGGGCGACTGGCTGGAGATGTATGCGAAGGTCATGGAACTGAATTACTGGGGTTCCTCGGAGTGTTTGAAAGCTGCCTATGATGGCGAGGCCTGGACCTTGGAGGTCAATCGCGGCGGCAAGGAAGTGACACTCAAGCCCAAGCAGCTTGTTTTTGCCACTGGCTCTTACGGCCCGCCGCGTGTGCCGAAAATTCACGGCGCCGAAACCTTCAAGGGCGCTCAGTATCACTCCAGCCATCATGCGAGCGCTGCGGATTTTCGGGGCAAGCGCTGCATTGTTGTGGGGGCCAACAGTTCGGCCCATGATATTTGCGCGGATTTCTGGGAGCATGACGCCGATGTGACCATGATCCAGCGCACCCCCACCACCGTGGTGCGCTCGGAAACGCTGATGCAGATGGCTTTCGCCGGACTCTACTCCGAAGCAGCGGTGGCGCGCGGGATTGATGTGGACAAGGCTGATCTTGTCTTTGCTGCAACACCATTCAGGCTGCATGCCGCCGCTCAAATCCCGCTGGCCGCCAAAATGGCGGAGCGCGATGCTGACTTGCTCAAGCGCCTCAACAAGGCTGGCTTCATGACGGATTTGGGTGAGGACAATTCCGGCCAGATGATGAAGGCGTTTCGCACCGGGTCTGGCTATTACCTCGATGTCGGCGCCTCGGAACTGATTGCCTCTGGCCAGGTGAAAGTGCGGAGTAGCGTGGAGGTGGCGGAGATCAGGGAAAAATCCGTGATCCTGACCGATGGCTCGGAACTTGCCGCTGATGTGATCGTCTATGCCACTGGTTTTCTGCCGATGAATGAGTGGGTGGCGAAAATAATCTCACGTGAAGTGGCTGATTTGATCGGCCCCAATTGGGGGTATGGTTCCGGCACGCGGGGCGATCCCGGACCTTGGGAGGGCGAGCTTCGCAACATGTGGAAGCCTTTGCGCCACGAAGCGCTGTGGTTCCATGGCGGCAACCTGCACCTCTCGCGGCACTATTCGCTCTATGTGGCGCTGCAGCTCAAGGCGCGCATGGAAGGGATTGCGACACCGGTTTATTGAAGGGATAGCCTTTCACTTTCCCGCAAACAAACCGGCATGGCGTTTGCGCAAGTCTGCTTTCTGCACTTTGCCCATGGCGTTGCGGGGCAGCTCTTCGGCGATGATGATGCGTTTGGGAACCTTGAACTTGGCGAGGCGCGTGGCCAGCGAGGCGATCAATTCTGCTTCAACTGGCGCGGCGCTGGTGGTGATCACGGCCACCACCGCCTCGCCGAAATCGGGATGGGGCACGCCGATGACGGCGGATTCGGTTACACCAGACATGGCGTCGAGCGCTTCTTCGATTTCTTTGGGGTAGACATTGAAACCCCCGGAGATGATCAGGTCTTTGGCGCGGCCCACGATGCTGACCCGGCCTTGCGCATCGATCTGGGCGAGATCGCCGGTGATGAAATGGCCGTCGGCGGTGAAGTCCGCGGCGGTCTTTTCAGGATTGCGCCAATAGCCCTTGAAGACATTGGGGCCTTTCACTTCGAGGACGCCGCTCGCGACCCGCACGGAGACACCGGGAAGGGCAAAGCCCACAGTGCCGGCGATGCGGCTGCCACCCAAGGGATTGGAGGTGATCATGCCGGTCTCGGTCATACCGTAGCGCTCGAGGATGGCATGGCCAGTGCGGGCGCTGAAGGCGGCGTGGGTTTCGGCAGCCAGGGGCGCGGAGCCTGAAATAAACAGGCGCATGTTGCGGCAGTCTTCCTTTGAAAATTCTTTTGAAGCCAACAGGCGGGTGTAGAATGTGGGCACCCCCATCATCAGGGTGGCGCGCGGCAGCGCGGCGATCACCGCACTTGCCTCAAACTTGTCGAACCAGATGATTTCGCAGCCCGCGAGAAAGGCGGTGTTGAGCGCCACATAGAGGCCGTGGACATGAAACATGGGGAGCGCGTGGAGCAACACATCATCGGCCGTGATGCCCCACAGCTTCACCAGCGTCTCGGCATTGGAGATGAGATTGCCGTGGGTGATCATCGCCCCCTTGGAGCGCCCAGTGGTGCCGGAGGTATAGAGAAGGCCCGCCAGATCATCGCCGGTCCGGGGCACTGTGTCGTGGACCTCGTCCATTTGGGCTGCAAGGGCGGCCAGCGAGCCTTGGCCATCAGCGCCGAGATGGACCACGGCCAAAACCTTATGCCGGTCAGCGAGACTGCGCATGGCCTGCTGGCGGGCGGGGTCGCAGACGATGAGCCTGGGCGCGGCATCGCTCACGAAATAATCAACTTCAATGTCCGTATAAGCAGGGTTGAGCGGTTGGTAGACGGCGCCGGTTTTCATCACCGCCAGATAGAGAACGACTGAGGATACAGATTTCTCAACCTGCACGGTGACCCGGTCGCCGGGTTCCACGCCGAGGTTGATAAGCGCGTTGGCATAGCGGCCAACGGCGGACCCCAAATCGGCATAGGTCAGGATGATTTCGCCGGAAGGCTTGCGAAAAGCGGGCCTTTCGCCAAATACTTTCAGGCGCGTGTAGAAATTGTCAGCCAATTGTCAGCGAGTCCCTGCAATATGATGGATGGGGAAGCTTATTCCCCTTCCCCCGTGACAGAACCATGTCGCGCGCATCGTCCCGGGATCACGCCCCTGATCCTTAGCGTTCGGCATGGTTCTTCGCCCCATCCAGCGCGGTCCTTCGAGGCTCGCGCAAGGGCGCGAGCACCTCAGGATGAGGAATTGGTCTGTCCTCATCGCAAGGGCGCGAGCACCTCAGGATGAGGGACTTGCTCTTCCTCATCCTGAGGTGCGAGCCCTTGCGAGCCTCGAAGGACCGTATCACTCCAGAAACGCCTTCATGCGTTTCAGCGCCTCGCGGATGTCGGCTTCGCTGGCGGCGTAGGAAAGGCGCAGGAAGCCCTTGCCGTTGGCGCCGAAGCTTTCGCCGAAAATCAATGCCACATGGACCTTGTCGAGGAGTTCGCGGGCGAGCTCGCCTGAATCCCAGCCGGTGCCCTTGATATTTGGGAATGCATAAAAAGC
>JANOTU010000044.1:0-2281 GCA_031416515.1 Hyphomicrobiales bacterium | reverse complement strand
GCAGTCATTGCTGCAAGTGAGCCGTCCCGGATTTCGGGGCGGCTTTTTTATTGGGGCAGGTCAGCGCTACGTCTGCGGCGTTCGCGGCTGCGGATGATTTCGGCGAAGGGGTCCACGTCCCAGGACTGGCTTTGGCCATGCGCCAAGTCGCCGCGGGTCAGGCCGATGTCCTGGAGCATGTCGTCGTCGAATTCCTCAAGCTTGCGCAAATAGCGCCGCGCGAACCAGTTGCGGAGCAAGCGGCGAAGGATTGGAAACGCAAAAACACTGTCGCGGGCGCTGGCTTCGGAGCGGACATAATCGCGCATGACTTCACCATGTTGTCTCGATTGTATCTATTTATTCGGCTTGTTAACCTGATTGTCATCTTCTAAAGTATCCACACAATCAAGATCAAGAGAAACATTGTCACCATGACAAATTGGATGCCGCAACTTGAAACAGGCCGCCCGCGCTACCTCGCCATTGCTGAGGCCATGCGCCGCGATTTGCTTGGCGGAGTCCTTAAACCCGGCGACCGCCTGCCCACCCACCGCGATCTGGCTTACCGGCTGGGGGTGACCACCGGCACCGTGACCCGCGCCTATGCAGAAGCCGGGAAACTGGGGATTCTGGTGGGCGAAGTGGGGCGCGGCAGTTTTCTCAAGGCGCCGGGCGCTCAAGCCAGGCCCTTTGCCGCGCCAAAACCGCAAGATGATCTGTATACTGATTTATCGCAATCTTCGCCGCCGCTCATCCACGAGACCCAGGACCTCGATCAGGCGCTGCGCCAGATCATGGCCTCGCCGTCGCGCCTCGATCTTCTCGATTACACACCCCCTGAAGGCCACGCCATGCACCGCGCCATGGGGGTGAAATGGCTGGCGCGCAGCGGCATCAGTGTTGAAGAATCACAGATCGTCGTCACCTCAGGGGCTCATCCGGGCCTTATTTCCTGTCTCGCCTCGCTCAGCCAGCCGGGCGAGCGGCTGTTTGTTGAGGGCCTCAACTATCCCAACATCAAATCCATCGCCCGCATGTTGGGGCTCACCCTTGTGCCCCTCGAAAGCGATGATGACGGGCTGGCGCCGGAAGCCCTTGAACGCGCCGCAAGGGCAGGCGAGGCGCGGCTGCTCTACATCGTGCCATCACTGCAAAATCCCACCACCGCAACGCTGCCATTGGCGCGCCGCACTGCAATTGTTGAGACCTGCAGGCGTCACGGCATCACCATTATTGAAGACGACATCTTCCGCCTGCTCGAGCCCCGCCCGCAGCCGCCCACATTGTTCGCGCTGGCCCCGGAGCGCGCCTATCATGTCACCAGCGTGTCAAAGACCCTGGCGCCGGGCCTGCGCGTGGGGTTCGTCGCCACCCCGCCCGGCAAAACCGATACGCTGATCCGCCACCAGACAGTTGCCAGCGGCCGCGCCGTGGGACTTGCCGCTGAAGTGGCGCGGCACTGGATTGAGGGCGACACGGCTGAACGCTTGCTCAGCGCCATCATCGCCGAGATCGCGGCGCGGCGCGGCATGGCGCTGGATATATTCCGTGAACGGACGATCACCTGCCGCCGCAGCGCGCCCTTCGCCTGGCTGAAACTCCCCGAACACTGGTCGCCCGGCGATTTCACCAGGGCCGCCCTGGAGCGCGGCATCCGCATCAATTCCGGCACAAGCTTCGCCATCGACCGCCGCGCCGACGACCACGCCGTCCGCCTGTGCCTCGGCGGCAGCGTGACACGCGAGGCCCTGCGCCAATCCCTTCAAACCATCAACGCCTTGCTTGATGAGCACCCCGGAGACGAATTCCACAGCGTGGCGTGAGGCCGCTGCCGAGCCTGCAAATGCCTGGTCGCATCCATGCGTTGATGCAGTACCCGGATGATATCGAGACTGGAATCCTGGCTCGTATCATGTTGTCGCCCTCAATCATCTCCCAAATTAAGGATTTCAATCCCCTTTGGCACCTTGATTTTTCGGTCATTGCTGACGAACACCGCGCAGCCTGATTCGATGGCGCTGGCGAGATGGATGGCGTCCGGGGTTTTGAGGCCGTGCTGGGCGCGGGCGAGGCTGGCGCGGATGTAGGTTTCGCGGGTTGTAGGGAGAAGCGTGAAGGCCCCGCTGCCTTCAATGAACTGGCGGTACTTCGCCACCAAGGCCGCTTTGTTGTCCCGGAATGGCAGCATCAGCACCTCGCAGATCGTCAATTCGCTGGTGAAGATTTCCGATTCGCCATTGAGGATGCTGTCGCGGATAGCCAGCAGGCTTTTCTCCAGGCCCGGAAACCCTTCCATCAG
>JANOTU010000043.1:0-2166 GCA_031416515.1 Hyphomicrobiales bacterium | reverse complement strand
CTTGAACTGCATCCGGACAAGACCCACGTGGGCGATTGTCGCGTGCCCGGAGAAGGATTTGAATTCCTTGGCTACCGGTTTGAAGCCGGTATGCGGCTGGTGCGCAAGAAGAGCATGGACCGGCTCAAGGAGAAAATACGGGAGATGACGCGGCGCACGGCGGGCA
Source organism: Hyphomicrobiales bacterium (assembly GCA_031416515.1). Lineage (GTDB taxonomy): Bacteria > Pseudomonadota > Alphaproteobacteria > Rhizobiales > Aestuariivirgaceae > Aestuariivirga. Next base: position 2,000 of record JANOTU010000043.1, on the reverse strand, counting down.
AAAGCCTGGCCCAGGTGATCGCGGACCTGAACCCGATGCTCCGCGGCTGGTTCGGATACTTCAAGCACGCTCATCACAATACGTTTTCGACCCTCGACGGCAGAATCCGGCGGCGGCTACGCGCCCTCCTGCGCAAGCAGGAAAAGCGTCCCGCGTTTGGCCTCTGCCCTGCGGACCATCGACGATGGCCAAATGCATACTTCGCACAAGCCGGGCTGTTCGCGTTACACGCAGCCTGGAAAACTGCGAGACACTCCCGATGAGGAAACCACCAACTGGAGAGCCGTATGCGGGAAAACCGCCCGTACGGTTCGGAGGGCGGGGAGGCTCAAATCTTCCCGACCCCTATCCAGGAAGACACTTGGCTGTCTGGCCTCCGGCAGACGAAAACGAAGCGCTTATTTTTGGGCGTCGGCTTATAGCAACTTCCACAGCAGCCCCAGCCCGCCGCATATCGTCAGTATGCTGATAATGCCGAGATGGAGGCGGAGCAGGAGGACTGCGGCGAGGATGCTCAGGGCCAGCGACGGCCAATCCAGTGTTGACCATTCTGGAATCCAGGGCTGAAACCAGCCGCCCATGCGCGCGACCTTGCTGAACAACACATGCAGGCCGAACCAGATTGACAGGTTGAGGATAACGCCGACAACGGCGGCGGTGATGGCGGCGAGAGCGCCGGCGAGGCGTGGGCGTTTGCCAATGTGTTCGATGTAGGGGGCGCCAGCGAAAATCCACAGGAAGCAGGGGGCGAAGGTCATCCACAGGGTGACGATGGCGCCGGCGATGCCGCCCCAGATGCCGCCCAATTCGCGTGACGCCGCCAGATAGCCCACGAATTGTGTGACGAGGATAAGTGGCCCCGGCGTGGTTTCGGCCAATGCCAGTCCGTCAATCATTTCGGGCGCGGTGAGCCAGCCCTGCTCTTCAACGGCGGCCTGCGCCATGTAGGTGAGCACGGCGTAAGCTCCGCCGAAGGTGACAACGGCGAGCTTGGAGAAGAACACACCGATTTCGGTCAGCACATGATTGGGGCCGAGAAGCACGGCGAGGGCGGCCAACGGCGCAAGCCAGATGGCGGCCCAGATGATGACGGTCGTGCCGAGTGATTTGTAGGACGGAAAGACGGCCATGGTGATGTCGGCCTTGCCACCCCCACGCAGGAAGCCAAAAAATGCGGCGGCGACGATGATCAGCGGGAAGGGCAGGCCGAATACAAACAGCGCCAGAAATGCCAGCGCTGCGATGATCCAGTCAGCATTGGTTTTGAGGGCGCGCCTGGCCACACGGAGCAGGGCTTCGATGACGATGGCCAGCACCGCCGCTTTCACGCCGTAAAAAATTGCGGCTATCCACGGGAGATTGCCAAATTCGCCATAGAGAATGGATAGCAGCAGAACAACGACAGCGCCCGGCAGCACAAACAGCAGGCCCGCCGCCAGACCGCCTTTGATGCCGTGGAGCTTCCAGCCTGCGTAAGTGGCAAGCTGCATGGCCTCGGGGCCGGGGAGCAGCATGCAGAAATTGAGGGCCGAGAGATAATCCTTCTCGCTCAACCACTTTTTTTCGTCAACAATAACGCGGTGCATGAGCGCGATCTGCCCTGCTGGTCCGCCAAAGGAGAGGCAGCCGATCTGCGCCCAGGTGCGGGTGGCTTCGGCGAAGGTCGGGTTCATGGCTTCACCTTGTTGGTTGGCCAATTGTGGGTTTCGTCGGTGGCATCGCGGCACCATCGGTAGAAAGAATCGTAGAGCAGCATGCCGGCACCCAGCTGTGTGAGATCATCGGCATACATGCGCGACAGGCCGAGCGAGGCGGCAAGCAGGCCGGGGGCTTCGGGCGCCAGATCAAGACGCGCCGTATCAGCCGCGCGCACGATGGTGGCGAGTTTCAAAAGCGGTGCAGTGCCAAGGCCGAATTCGATCACCATGGTGTCGAAGGTGCAGGTCTCGCCGCGGTGGCTCCAATAGGTATTCTCAATATCGAAGGCGGTGGCCTTGAAG
>JANOTU010000042.1:0-5014 GCA_031416515.1 Hyphomicrobiales bacterium | reverse complement strand
GGGCTAAAATTCCGCTGTTGGGGCCGGCGGGCGTGGGGGGGGGGGCGCCCCCCCCCCCTTTTCCAGAAGGGGGGGGGGCGCCCCCCCCGCGCCCCGCGCAAGCGCGGGCGGAAGCCGAAGCGGGAGAAGAATGCCAACTGGGTAAACAGGGTCCTGTCACCGAATTCGCCAGCAGATCATGGAGGTGCTGGCGGGATATCCCCAGCCGCTTTGGTAGATGGGCTGGGTCACCGGCTCAAGGCCGGTGATGGAGAGCGTTGGGAATGTCCGCGCATGTTGATTGACGCGGGACCACTCGTTTCATCCCCCAGCGGATCGGCCAAATGGCCGCTTCACCAAGCCTTGTATGGCCGCGCGTGTCGCTTCATCATGCCAGCTGAGCTTTTCGGTCCGGGATGGAAACCGGCCCGCTTTTGCCGCCAGTTCAAACACCTGTTCGGCTGACTGAATGCGGCCTTCGGCTTCAAGGATACGCAAAAAATCGAGGGTGCTGAGTTCGACAATCCGCGTTGCATCGCGCACCACAACGCGCCTGAGCACTGCGGTTTCCTCGCAGAGCAGCACACCGCGCTCACTGCCAAGCAAGCGGTCGGGTTCCTCGATGACCTCGACGGCGGCGCGCTCGCCCAGATCCGGCTGCCGCAGACCCGGACTGGTGGCCCGCGCGGCATCAAAAATTTCATACGCCCTGGTGGGAGCAATCTCGATGTGGGCGCGGTGGGCCTTCATCCAGTCGATGATGTCCTCCGCGCCCAGGCGGGCCGCATCGCGGGTGGCCTCATGCAGCACCGCGTCGGGTATGATGATATCGGCATTGACCAGCAGCAGGTAGTCAAGCGACTGCGCCACGGCCAGGGTGATCAACGGTCCCGTATCGACCACAAAAATCTTGAGATCATGCGGCGCGGGGCGCGGGAACATCCAGTCACGGGCCCGCTTGATTTGCTCCTCGCGGCCTGCCACCGGGTTGCGCGGCAGCGGCAAGCCCGCCTCGCTCAACCGGCGCAGAATATCGCCGTAAGTAGCGCCACCCAGGCGCAGCCGCAGCTCAAGAGCGGTCATTTCGCCGCGTGAAAATGTTTCAAGGGCGGTTTTTTCCTGGTCGTTGGACAAGCCATCCTCCTGTCAAATGTCCCTGTGCGCCAAGCGCTGACGAAAGAAAGATGCAGCGAACTCCGCGCCTGATCTTTCTGACGCGCCGCTGCCATGATAAACCCAATCTAAAACACTGTCAAAAAAATGGCTCATCGCGAGCGGGCCATTTCCGGGTTGATTAGCGAACGCTATTACGGTGACGCATTACTCAATCCCTTTTCTTTCGGTCCGGGCTTCTTCCGTCTGAGGTCGCGACCGGTGAGGCGGGCGAGGCTGTCGAGAAAAGCCTCACCTCCAAGCGGGCGGCCGATGGTTTCCGCAGCCCGCAACGCTGCCAGTGCCAGCGGCGCTTCATCCGCAAGCAGGTCGGCGAAACGCCCGCCGCAGCGATCATGCAAGGGTCCCGTTGTCACATATTCGTCGTCCCGGCCCGCAAGCTGAGCGCGCGCGCTCGACCAGCGCCAATCCTCGGCCCGCTCAACCAGCCGCGCCCGCACCGGATTGAGCGCCACATAGCGCGCCGCCGCCATCAAATGCTCCTCATCCATGACAACCGATCCATAGCGCGACTGGAACAAGTGCCCGGTAACCCTGAGCCTCGCATTGATTGCGCCACAATAGCGCCGGTGGGTTTCGCCAAGCGCCAGGCCTAAGAGGCTGTCAGGAAATAACAGCTTCGAGTCGAGGCGGCTCTCTCCCCAGTTTCGTCATGCCAGCGAAAGCTGGCATCCAGCTTTCAGCGTAACAGAGCTTCGATAATCAAGGCCTGTTCAAGCTGCAAGCTGGTTCCCAGCTTTCGCTGGGATGACGGTCGTGGGGTGGTGGTTCGTTTCGCATCGAGTCACTTATTTCCTGACAAGCCCTAAGCCCTCGGGCGTTGACGGACACAGGATCAAATGCACATGGTTCGGCATCAGGCAATAGCACCACATCTCAACCCCCGCTTTGCGCAGCCGCGCCGACAGTAGATCGAGATAGAGGCCATAGTCGTCGTCGGAAAAGAACACCGCCTGCCGACGGTTCCTGCGCTGGGTGACATGATGCGGTAGGCCAGGAACGACAAGTCGAGCAATGCGGGCCAAGGGAGGCACTTTCTCAATTGATCATTGGCGTAGGCTACATCAATTCGGGGATTGAGTAAAGTGTCACCGTAATTCTTGTTTCGAATCCGGCATGGCGGCGCGATGTCCCGCAATCAGTCGGCGCGGACTTCGGCCAGCAGGTCAGGATGGCGATCCAGCACCTTGAACAGCTTTACCAACGCCAGGGGAGGCTTGGTTTTGCCAGTCTCATAGCGCGAGAAGGCGTTGATGCCGCCGCCGAAAATTTCGGCGGCCTGGCGCTGGTCGAGGTCGAGTTTCTTGCGCACAGACGTGATAAAGCCCGGATCAACGATGGCAGCGTTGACCTGCCTGCTGAAGGCCTTCATCTCAGCGCTGATCCGCCGCGACACGGCGGCGTCAAAAACACCCTCGCCGCAAGCCGGGCAGAATTCACCAGCGACTTCGGCAAGCACCGCCGTCTCGCCCTTGTACACATAGGGAATGTCGCGGGCATCATGCACCAGTTCGGCTCTTGCGCAATTTGGGCAATTCATTGTCATAGCTCCTTGAACGATACAATCAAAACGTCCTCAATCACCGTCAGCTTGAGATAAACCTCCCCCGCCATGGTCGATGGTCGGTAGACATCCTGCCAAACGCGAGAATCCGCATGGCTTGTCATGCTCTTGAAAAAGTCACGCAACGTCAGTTCACGGACGACATTCAACATGTCATCAAATTCCATGCCAAGCGCCACAGCACCGCCAAGCGCCGTCATGGTGGCCCGTACTTGCCCTTGTTCCACGAGCGCATGAACGACCGGCAATGGACAGTGCGGTTTGCGTTTTTCCATACTTTGTTATCTTGGCTGAATTCCATCAATTTGGCAAGTAGGTTAATAAAAAGACAGCCAGTCCAGAGGTGCGGAAAAAGGGACGCCACCTTTTTTTCTCCTCTGCGGAAATAAAGGGTAGCGTCCCCTTATTTCTGGCATCAGGCTGCGCGGACCGGGAGCTTGCGCACTGTATCGCCAGCCACTGCTTCGGCCTGCCGCAAATCATACTGGCTTTGCAGGTTGAGCCAGAATTGCGGGCTGGTGCGGAACCAGTGGCCGAGCCGGAGCGCGGTGTCGCCGGTTATGGCCCGTTTGCCCTGGATGATCTGGCTGATGCGATTGGCAGGCACCTTGATCGCGCGCGCCAGCGCTGTGGCGGTGATGCCGATTTCTTCGATCTCAACTCCCAGAATAACACCGGGATGAATTGCGGGACGCGCCATGCCTTGACTCCTCAGTGATAATCCACGATTTCAACGCCTGCCGGGCCGCTGGCACCCCGCTCCCACCTGAAACACATACGCCACTGCTGATTGATCCTGATGCTGTGCTGCCCGGCCCTGTCACCGCGCAGCGCTTCAAACCGGTTGCTGGGCAAGTTTCTCAAATCCTCAATACCTGTTGCCGCTTCCAGAATTTCCAGGCGTTTATAGCCCTGCGCCGTGAAACCGCTGAATTCACGCACGAACCCACCATTCGCAAAAGCCTCCGTCCGTTTGTCGCGGTAGCTCAGGATCATTGCAAACGCTACAACACCATACGCAAGACGTCAAACGTAAATTCTGAGTAAACCATCATTGGCAACACCCGCTAAAAAATGACCCGCGTGAGCTGGCCATTTCCGTAACACTTTGCTTGTGATTGAAGCGCTTGCGCGAGACGAAAGCGGCGTTCAAGCGATGCCTGCGGCGGAATTGTTCCCCAAAAAAATGATCCGCGGATGACGTGGAAGAGGCGCAGCAATATGTGAATGGCTGTTGCTGCCTTGCTGCCTGGGAGCGCGGGCTTCCAGCCCGCCCTTTGAACCAAGGGCGGGCCTGGGAAAAGAGGACGCCACCCTTTTTTCTCCACTGCGGAATTAAAGGGTGGCGTTCCCTTGTTTCCCATCCGCGGCATTTATTGTTGGGTGCCGCCTTACGCCGCCTTGAAGACCTTGATCTGGCTCACATCCACCTCCTGCTCGACATGCCAGGCATCGTGGGCGGCTTGCATATGCAGCCATATCGCCGCTCCACCGCCGAACATTTTGCCAATTCGGGCCGCGACATTGGGGGACAAGGGCTTGCGCTGCGCCAGCAGATCGTAAAGATGCTGGCGGGAAATTCCCAGGCCCTGCGCGATTTCGGCTTTTGGCGCAGAAAAATCCTCCAGAATGTCGGCAAGGGCAGCACCTGGATGCGAAGGGCAACGCCTGGGGTCGCGAACAGCCTTGTACGTGGTCATTGTTTGTTCCCTCTTAATGATACTGCTCAAGATCAACCTGAAAAGCATGACCGCCCGAAAATTCAAATGTAATGCACCAGGGGCCATTGACATGAATGGTATAGCGCTTTGGCTTGAACCCTTTCAAGGCATGAAAATCATAACCTGTGATGACAAGGTTCTCAAGTGTCGACGCCCTGTCGAGCGTGTCGAGCCTTGTGGCAATCCTCTTGCGCAATCTGGCATCGATTTTCGAGCCACTGCCCGCAAACAGGCCAGACAACGCTTTGCTGCGGAAGGTTTTAATCACATCTGGAGTGTAAGCAGTTCACTTTCAAATATCAACATGCATTGCAGTCGCCCGTGCGCGCAGGGATGTGGACATAGCGGAAAGGCCATGCATCCGGGCGGAGGACTTGTCTTTTGTCATCCTTCCACAAAGGGGGACCTGGGCTGGAACTTGCGCCAGGGCCCTGTCGCGCGGTTCTCATCCTGATTGTCGCGCTACACTCCCGGCTGCTCCGTTGTTGCCGCCCGAAGTCTGGGTGGCCGGGCCCGCGCCCGGCCAGGGAGAGATGGGGGAGATTGTCGCCGCAAGTTTGAAAATAAAAGGGTAGCG
>JANOTU010000041.1:0-2563 GCA_031416515.1 Hyphomicrobiales bacterium | reverse complement strand
CCATGCCGCGCTGCCGGGCTTTTGCATCCATGGCTGCATAGAGGGCTTCACTCTCGGGCGGCTGAGGCAGACCCAGCAGATCATAGGCAAAGGGCCGCTCTATCTGGTCGATGCGGCCAGCATGGACGGCACTGTCGATCGACCCTGCCTTGATCTGGCTTGTGGCCACCAGGGAGGTTCCCAGAAGTCCAGCGGTGATGGCGGCTATTACATCCTCACCAGTTTGTCCGCCGAAATCGAGTATCAGTCCGGAGACGCATGTAAAGCCCAGTCCTGCTGCTTGCGCCCGGAGTTCGCGCAGGAGGCGTGACTTGCCACTCCCTGCATCGGCGCGGATGGCCGCAGAGGCGCCCCGGCCCAATTCCCGGGCGGCTTTCAGCAACGAGACGAGTTGTGCCAGTTCATGCTGGCGGCCGACGATGGCTGGTTCTGCAGCGCGGTCCTGCTTCAATCCCATGAGGCGATAAATCGCTTGAGGCTTCGCCAATCCCTTGAGCTGTGTGATATCAATCTTGTCAAATACTGCGAGGTGATCGGTCGTCCGCCACAGAGCTTCAGCGACAAGGGTCTCGCCCGAGGCGGCAATCCCCATCAGCCTTGCGGCGAGATTGGCGGCATCGCCGGTCACGGTGTAAGCGGTATGGGCGGCGCTGCCCAGCCCGCTGGCCACCACTTCACCCAGGGCAAGGCCAATATGAACCTTCAGATCACGGCCGAATTCGCCCCCAAGCGAGGGCATCGCGGATTGGATGGCGACGGCGGCGCGTATGGCTCGTTCCGGGTCGTTGCCATGGGCAACAGGCGCCCCGAACAGGGCCATGACATTATCCCCGATGTGCTTGTCGATCGCGCCGCCGAAGTTGATGACAAGGCCGTCAACCACTTCAAAAAACCGCTGCAGCAACCGGTTCATGTCCTCGGGATCAAGTGTCGCGCTCAGGGCGGTGTAACCTGAGAGATCAACAAACATGACCGTGACCGGGCGACGATCAGCAGACGCTGGACGCGCCGCAGGCTGGGCTGCCGCATCTTTTTTCGGCTTTGCCGCCATTTCCACGCCGCATCCGCCGCAGAAGCGCTCGTCCGGTTCATTCACGTACCCGCATGTGGCGCAAACGAGGGGCAAGCGTCCGCCACAGTCGGCGCAGAAGCGTCGCCCTTCCCTGTTGTCGGCTCGGCAGTGCGGACAGATCATGGCGTTTGTCCCTCTAAGTGAACGGTCATAGCCCGGCAAGCGACAGCAGCCACCGGAGATCGCAGTCACCACGCCCTTAAAACATTCCGCCCTTGTCAGGATCGACCACAATGCTGGCGATTGTCACGTGGCGGGGGCGGGTCAGGGCGAACAGGGCGGCTTCGATGATGTCGCGGTTGGTGGCCCATGACTCATGGTCGCGGGGGGCGTTCCATTCGGCCTCGTCGAGGGGGGAAATGTCCTTGATCCATGATGGGAAAATGGCGCTGACGCGCACGGGGCGGCCTTTGAGTTCCTGGCGCAAGCCATCATTCATGCCGGCCTGGCCGTGCTTGGCGGCGTAATAGGCGACAGACGCGCCGAGTAGCGGCGTGTTGGGGATGCCGGAGATCGAGATCACGTTCAGGATGTCGCCAGCGCCGGATTTCTCCAGCGACGGGATGAGGCCGCGGGTGAACAGGAAGGTGCCGGTGACAATGCCGGTGATGGTGTTGGCGATGGCGTAGGAATCATGCTCGCCCATTTTGCCGGGAAGCCACTGGGCGGCGTTGTTGATGAGAATGTCATAGGGCCGCTCCTCGACCCGTAATTTCCTGGCGGCCTGTGTCACCGCGCCCACATCTGCCATGTCGAGGTGAACGATATCCGGGCGTTTGCCGGTGCGCAGACGGATGGATTCGGCGAGCGCCCCCAAATTCTCCATGCTGCGGCCGGTCATGGTGACCTCAGCCCCTTGATCGGCCAGCACCACGGCGAAGGCCGCACCAAGGCCCCGGCCAGCCCCGGTGATGATGATCCGCTTACCCTTGAGGTCCATGGGGGGATTTGCTCAGAACGTATCGGCGGCGTCAACTGTTCTTGCAAAGGCAGCGATAATCAGGGACGCGAGCACGGTGAGGCCCAGCGCCCAGGGCAGGGTGACGATCTCAGCCGCAAAGCCGATAAGCGGGGGGCCTGCGAGGAAGCCCATATAGCCCAGCGTGGTGACAGCGGCGATGCCGCGCCCTGGCGCATCGGGCTCCAGCCTGCCGCCGCCGCCAAACAGCTCGGGGGCCACATTGCCGATGCCGAGGCCTGCGAAAACAAACGCGGCAAGGGCGCCCCAGGGCGAGGTGACGGAAAGGGCCAGCGCTGGGCCCGCCGCCGCCATCAGGGCGCTGACCACGACGAGGCGCACGGCGCCGAAGATCATCCGCAATTTGTCGCCGGTGATCCGCGCCACCGCCATGCCACCCTGATAGAAGCCAAAGGCGAGGGCGGCGAAGCTGGCATCCACCAGGAACTTCTCGCGCATCATGATGGCCCCCCAATCGAGGATGGAGCCTTCGATCATCAGGGCCAGGAAACACAAGATACCCAAACCGATGG
>JANOTU010000040.1:0-8156 GCA_031416515.1 Hyphomicrobiales bacterium | reverse complement strand
CATGTTTGTATTGCACATGGCTGCCCTTTTGGGCGACCTTGAACCAGCCATCAGCTTCGATAAGTGCGATGACTTCACAGCTGGTCATATGTGTATAAATACACATCGAAAATCGCGAGTCAAGCCAAGACTCCGCTTGCTAACCCTGGACGAATTCCGAACACTTTTGTGCCGGTATTATCCCCCACGGCATGATCGGCACTGTCGATGTTGAGTTTTGCGGGCTGCCTTCGATCAGGCGGTCGGTGTAACTCAAGTACACCAGCACGTTGCGCTTTGTATCGCAGCCTCTCACGATTTGCATTTTTTTGAAGAAGAGGGAGCGGCGCTGGCGGTAGATTTCTTCGCCTTGCTCGAATTTTCCCTTGAATTTCACCGGGCCGATCTGGCGGCAGGCGAGGGAGGTTTCGGAGCGTTCTTCGGCAAAGCCCGCCCAGCCGGACCAGCCGCCAACTTCGGGCACGGTGAAGTGGCAGGCAATACCCTCAACCAATGGATCGTCAATGGCGTAGGTCGCCAGTTTGGCATCGGGCGAGAGCATGCGCCAGACCGTGGTTTTCTTGAATATCAGCTCGGGATCATCGGCTTCTTGAGCGAATGACACCGAGACCATCAAGAGCAGGCCCACGAAAATTTTCAACAAAAGCGTCATCACTGCCTCCATGTTGAAGCCTAGATAGGAATCGTATCCGGAATTTCAAGGGGCAACTTTCAGCCGCGCAAAGCCTTGTTCCAAATCAACAATGAGGTCATCCGGGCTTTCCAGTCCGATATGGAGCCGTAAACATGGGCCAATGGCGGTCCATTGTGTTGCTGTGCGCACCGGCATGAAGGGTATGCAAAGGCTTTCAAAGCCGCCCCAGCTAAACCCCATGCCGAACAATTCAAGCCCATTGAGCATGGCTTTCACGGCCTCGTCGCGGCAGGGTTTGAGAATAACTGAAAACAGGCCGCAAGCGCCCTTGAAGTCGCGTTTCCAGATTTCATGTCCGGGCGCAGTGCTCAAAGCGGGGTAGAGCACGGTATCCACTTCGGCGCGGCCCCGCAGCCATTCCGCGATAAAAAGCGCATTTTTCATGTGGCGTTCGAGGCGCACATCCAGGGTGCGGATACCGCGCAAGGTGAGGAACATATCATCGGGTCCGGCGAACTGGCCCATATCCTCGTATGCGCTCTTGAAACGGGGCCAGGACAATTCTGTGCAAGTGACACTGCCCACCATCGCATCGGAATGGCCCACGAGATATTTGGTCGCCGCCTGCACCGAGACATCGCAGCCCAGCTTCAGCGGTTGCAGATAATGGCCAGCCCCCCAGGTGTTGTCGGCAACGACAATGCAGCCTTTGGCGTGGGCGGCTTTGGCAATCGCTGGCAAATCCTGCACCTCCATGGAGAGCGAGCCTGGGCTTTCGCAATAAATCACGCGGGTGTTGGGGCGGATGAGCGCCGCAATGCCAGGCCCGATGAGCGGATCGTAATAAGTGGTCTCGATGCCAAGACCCTTCAGCAGGCCGTCGCAAAACAGGCGCGCCGGCAAATAGACCGCATCGGTCATGAGGAGATGATCGCCGGTCTTGAGATAAGCCAGAAGCGTTGTGGAAATGGCCGCCATGCCGGAGGAGCATATCTTGGCGTTGTATCCGCCCTCCAAGGTGGCGATGGCGCTTTCCACCGCGCGCGAGGTGGGCGTGCCGCGCCTGGCATAGCGGTATTCCTGCTTGAAATCTTCCAGCGCGGTAGCGTCAGAGAACAAAACGGTGGACGCGTGATAAACCGCAGGATTGACGAAGCCGTGCTCGCTGTACTCGCGCCCCGCCGCGACGAGCTGTGTCTGGGGGCTGAGTTTCGATAGATCGGGTTTGGTTTTTGTCATTGCCTGAGCTAGCACGGGGGCAGGGGGAATGTGAATGAGTGAGATGGCGGGTCTAATTTTGCGCATCATGCGTGCCAGCGCGCTGGCCGCAGCTGCTTTTGTGGTTTTGGTGATAGCCATTGAGCTTTGGACCAAATGGCGCGTGCAGGGCGAGGTGGGTGAAAACATTGGCTTCATGGCGGTATTGCTGGCCATGCTGGCGGGCTGCCTGTGGCTGGCCCGCGCCATTTCCCGCGAGATCATCAAGAGCGGGCCTTGAAACAACGGGCCTGAGCCGGTAGCAAGACGCGCAGACAACAAGGTGACTCATGCAGATTGCAGCCAAGCGCGTGGCCGACAAGAAAGACTGGATCAAGGGTGCGACCGGTGATTGGGAAATCATCATCGGGCTGGAGGTTCATGCCCAGGTGCTGTCAAAGGCCAAACTCTTTTCCGGCGCATCAGCCGAGTTTGGCGGCGAACCCAATGATCATGTGTCGCTCGTGGACGCCGCCATGCCTGGTATGCTGCCAGTTATCAATGAATTCTGCGTGGAACAAGCGGTGAGAACCGGGCTTGGCCTTAGAGCCGAAATCAACAAGCGCTCGGTGTTTGACCGCAAGAACTATTTCTATCCAGACTTGCCGCAGGGGTATCAGATTTCCCAGTACAAGCAGCCGGTGGTGGGCGAGGGGGTGGTCCATGTGGAGCTCGACGGCGGCAAATCTGTCGATGTCCGCGTGGAACGCCTGCATCTGGAGCAAGATGCGGGGAAATCCCTGCACGACCAGCACCCCGCCATGAGCTTTGTCGATCTCAACCGCTCGGGCTGCGCTTTGATGGAAATTGTCTCAAAGCCGGACATGCGCTCGGCAGACGAGGCCAAGGCCTATGTGACCAAGCTCCGCCAGATCATGCGCTATCTCGGCACCTGCGACGGCAATATGGAGCAAGGGTCGCTGCGGGCCGATATCAACGTCTCGGTGCGCCGTCCGGGTGCCGAGTTTGGCACCCGCTGCGAGATCAAGACTGTGAATTCAGTGCGTTTTATGGGGCAGGCGGTTGAATATGAGGCGCGCCGCCAGATTGGCATTCTGGAGGATGGCGGCTCCATTGACCAGGAAACGCGGCTTTATGACGCAAAAAAGGGCGAAACCCGCTCCATGCGATCCAAGGAAGAGGCGCATGACTACCGCTATTTCCCCGATCCTGACCTGTTGCCGCTGGAACTGGAGGAGGATTGGATCGCCGACATCAAGGCCCGCCTGCCGGAACTCCCCGATGAGAAGATCGCCCGCTTCATCTCCAGCTATGGTCTGTCTGCCTATGACGCCACGGTGCTCGCCTCCGAACGGGCTTCGGCTGATTTTTTTGAGGAAGTGGCGCGGGGCCGGGATGGCAAAATGGCCGCGAACTGGGTGATAAACGAGTTCTTTGGACGGTTGAATAAAGAAAGTAAAACCATTGAAACAACACCTGTTTCTGCCATTCAGTTGAGCGAGTTGGTGGGCCTTGTCCAGTCCCAGGTGATTTCTGGCAAGATCGCCAAGGATGTCTTTGAAATCGTCTGGAGCGAAGGTGGCTCGCCAGCCGATATTGTTGAGAAACGGGGTCTGAAACAAGTTACCGACACCGGCGCCATTGAAAAAGCCGTGGATGACATTATCGCCGCCAATCCGGACAAGGTTAACCTCGTCAAGGCCAAGCCCTCGATGTTGGGCTGGTTTGTGGGGCAAGTGATGAAATCCACCGGCGGCAAGGCCAACCCGCAGGCGGTCAGCGATATCCTCGCCGCCAAGCTTGGAATTGGTTAATAAGTCCAACTGTTTAGATTCAATTTCCTTTTCTCTTATTCTCCGCTATAGTCAGTACGCTGAATTTATTTTGGGGTAGCGGGAGGGTATGAAATGGCGAAGACAGCCAAGAAGGCTGCGAAGAAGGTATCAGTCAAGAAGCCAGCAAAGGCAGTAGCAAAAAAGCCGGTGAAAGCTGCGGTTGCAACTGCCAGCGGCAACAAGCAACGCTTCACGCTCTATGGTACCATGACCTCCGGGCCGACATATACGGTGGGCCTGATGTTATCACTGTGCCGCCATCCTTTCTCCTATATCCATGTGAACCTGCGTGAAGGCCAGCACAAGCAGCCGGACTATCTGGTGAAGAACCGCTATGGTCAGGTTCCCACTTTGCGGGACGGACAGGCCTTTCTGGTGCAATCGGCGGCTATTCTGGAACATCTGGCTGAAAACCTCAAAAAATTTGATGGCAAGACCGCGCAGGAACGCCAGCGCATCCGTGAATGGCTGTTCTGGCAGTGGGACAAATTGTCCGTGCCGGTGTTTCGCCTGCGCGCCCGGTCGCGCGGCTTCCGCCAATTCGGCGATGAAGTGCGAATCATGTACGATACCGAGGCCAAGGCAGCCCTTGCCAGCCTTCAGCATGAGCTGATGAAGTCCGAGTGGGTTGCCGCAAAGCGGCCCACGGTGGCTGATATCGGTATTTATGCGGTGCTGCGCTACGGGGCGGAGGCCAATATCGATCTTTCGCACTATCCGCATGTGCAGGCATGGAAGAAGCGCTTTGAGGCGCTGCCGGGATTTGGTACACCAGAACAAATCCTGCCGATGGAGAGCAGGTTGATCTAAATCACCGGGATAGAGTCTTTGCAGAATACAGACAAGAAAGCGGCTGTGCGTCCAAGTCAGACCGTGGTCACAGTGGAATCAACCAACCCACGCGGTCGCTTTGAATGCTGGGTGGGATTTCTGCTGGGTCTGGCGGGGTTGATCGGCTCCAGGCTTGGCGAATTGTGGATTGCGTTTGATGTGTTCTCGCAATTCACCTTGCAGTTTGGGGTTGTGACACTCGGCTTCCTGGTCGGACTGATCATCCCCCGGGTGAAGATTTTCACGGCCTTTGTGGTGGTGATTGCCGGATTGGCGGCGATTGGCGCCTGGCCGCATCTGGCCAGCCGTTCGCCGCAGAATCTTGGGCTGGCCACGGACAAGGAGCGCGAAATCAAGATCGCATCGTTCAATACCTTGTACGAGAATCAGAACGTCGACCAAGTGAAGGCCGAGATTGCCCGCATTGATGCTGATGTGATCGCGCTGATCGAATTCGGCCCCAACAAGCAGAGCATGCTGGAAACACTTGGCCAGCAATATCCACACAAGGCGGAATGCTTCCAGGAAGATTATTGCCAGATGGCGATCCTGTCGAAGCACCCCATTGCCAAATCCCTCAACAAGACGAATTGGGACGGCCCGCCAATGGTGGTAGTGGAATTCGGGCCTGAGCTTGGCAACGTCACCCTGTTTGCCGCCCACACCATCCGCTTTCCACATGCGCGAGCACAACTGCGCCAAGTGCAGGCGATGTCGAATTACATGGATACCATCTCGGGGCGCAAAATTCTGCTGGGCGATTTCAACGCCACACCATTTTCACGCATTACCAGAACCATCGTCGCGCAAACCGGGCTGGTGCGCCTGACCTTGCTGCCAAGCTGGCCAGCACAGATCGTCCTGCCGCAGTTCGCCATCGATCATATTTTTGCTTCGCCAGAAATCAGGATGATCGAAGAAGAGACGATCGGGGAGAGAGCCGGGTCCGACCATTTCCCGATCTCCATGAAGCTGGCGATACCAAAGGGCTGAGACCGGCACTCAGTAATCAATAAACGTATCCGCGCCTTCGAGTTCCTGGTTGTTGTAGAACTGGTCAAGCCTGCTCTGAAACTGTTTTGCAGCGCGCTGGCGTGTGTAGATATCGGACTCAAAAATATCGACCTGGGCGTTGACCTTGTCCTGATCGCTGTTCAGCCGCGGCAGGACGGGTTCATCGGGGGAATAGTTGTGGCCAAGCGGAATGAAGTTTTCGTAAGCGCCGGCCTCGACCGGGCATAAGGCCAAAGCCGCCGCCGCTATTGCCAGTCTGATACGCATCGCCGTTCTCCTCATGCAGGAAGCATGGACCATATATACTGAAAAGATTCAAAGATTCAAATCACGACTTCAATCGTCGAACCCGACCTCATCAACAAGCCTCGCGGCATCAGCCTCAAAGCGCCCCAATTCCGATACTTGCAGCGCATCTGGCGAAAAAGCGCCCCAGGCCTGGACGATTTCTGATGGTTTTACCGCCGGATTGACCGGGTATTCAAAATTACCATCCGCATAAAGCCGCTGAGCCTCGTCGCTGGCGAGATACTCCATAAGCTTCAGCGCATTCTCCCGATGGGGGGCGTTTTTGGCCATCAGCATCCCTGAGATGTTCACATGGGTGCCAAAATCCGGCGATGCCGGGAACATGATTCGCAGCGCCCTGGCCCACTCCTTCTGCTCGGGATCTTTGTCATTGCTCATCATGATGCCCATGTAATAGGTGTTGGCGATGGCGAGATCACATTCCCCCGCGTAAACACTTTTTGCCTGCGCGCGGTCATTGCCATTGGGTTTCACCGCAAGATTGGCCTTCACCCCTTGCAGCCAGTCCCGCGCCGCACCTTCACCCATGTGCGCAATCATCGCGGCAATGAGGCCCAGATTATAAGGATGGCCGCCTGAGCGGATGCAGATTTTGCCTTTCCATTTGGGCTCAGCCAGGTCTTCATAACTGATGGTGTCTTGGGCCACGCGCGCGCGGGCGGCATAGATCACGCGCGCCCGCATGGTGAGGCCAAACCACAGATTGTCCTTGTCCCGCAGGTTTGCAGGCACACTCCCGCTGATCTTGAGTGAGGTGACTGGCTGCGCCAGATCACGCTTTGCCGCTTCCAGCAAGCGCCCGACATCCGCACTCAGCAACACATCGGCAGGACTGTTGCGCCCCTCCTGCGCCATGCGTTCCACCAGCCCGTTCTCGGCAAAAACGGTTCTGACTGCAATGCCCGTGGCCCTGGTGAAGGCGGCAAAGAGGGGCTCAACCAAGGCCGGCTGGCGATAGGAATAAACATTGACAACACCTTCCGCCATTGCCGGCGCGTTGACAATCATGAGTACTGAGACAGCAAGCAAGAAACGGCGACGACACGTCATAAATTAGTTCTCCATGAGGATAGCGATTTGGCTCTTATGCCGAAGCAGAAGTGCCCCGTCAAGAGAAACCGACTAAATTACTCGGCTATAAAATAGTTCAAGATTGCGAGCGCAGGACCACTTGCCAGCGCCCACAATCCGGGGCAAAAGCGCCCCCAACGGAGACGTGGCCGAGTGGCTGAAGGCAACGGTTTGCTAAATCGTCATACGCGAAAGTGTATCGAGGGTTCGAATCCCTCCGTCTCCGCCATTCACCTTTGATTTCATTGATGTTTTTTGAATTTTGTGAAATCTACTAACAGGCTACTGCAAAAGTTCACCCTTCAACGCGGTGTTATGCGGGTGTCAAATGGGCAACGCGCCCGGCTGGCCAGTGGTAGCCCTTTTTATCGAATGCGCGTCGGGCTTCGACCTTGATCAATAGCTTTTCGGCTTTGTGTGGCCCTTCAAGCATCAATTCCTTGTAGCGCAGCGACCATCGGGGAAAGCCCCCGCTGGTGTTTTCTTCACCGCCTTCGGAATACCAGCTTGTTTCTTCGACATAGATTTGATGCCCGGTCATTCGGCCAAGCCAAAATTCCTTATCGTCGGGATCGTACATCCACATGCCATGCTTTCCGTTGAAGCCGTGAACCCACCTTTCGAATGGTCGCGGTGAATATCTTTCGACGAACCATCCGCCCTTTCGCGCTTCGCCATTTTTCCAAACAGACGTCCGCAAAAACGGTATCCAGATTTGGGCAACTTCCGCTTTCGCATACGACGATGCACGGCGTTCAATCTCATTTAGGTCAATCGGCGTGTGTTGAAGTTCGAAGGCGATTTGCAGTCCCTTCGGCGACCAAGCCATTACGTCGGCGCGACGGTCGCCGGGTAGGGTGTTCAATACGAATTCGACCTGCGCTTTCAAGCCGCGTCCGATCAAAGCGGCGGCGACAAGTGTTTTTGCTTCCAAATGCGCCCGCGTTTCGCCGCTTGCCCACGAACAATCAGTTGGCGGTTTGTGCGCGAAATGGTCGATAACCTTCCGACCCTTTTTCAATATCACGGTGCCCTTGCATTGTGGACAATGATATTCGGGGCCGCGTTCGGCAATCGCAGCGTCTATTCGTTCTGTCCCCAACTGCGCTACCAGCATAGCGAACCCCAATGCGAATCATCAATGCGATGATGCAACAGCCAAGCTTACGGGCGGCTAGGAAAAAAGAAACCGCGCCCGATGGCGCGGCACGTTGGGCACTTTATTTCGGCGATGGATCGGAACC
>JANOTU010000039.1:0-4275 GCA_031416515.1 Hyphomicrobiales bacterium | reverse complement strand
CACCGAAGCCAGTTAATCGGGCGCGGTATCCCCTCATCTTCCCGTCGCAAGAAAGGGCGACGGGCCCCTTCTTCTCCCAAGGGAGAAGAAAAGAAGGCAAGTCAAGCCCGCAAAAAATGTGTGACTCCGTTAGCCACGAAGGGGGAGGTGTCATGCGTCAGCATGCGCGGGCCACCTCCCCCTTCGTGGGAGGATGACGGGGGAGTTCGGCAGGCTGTTGCCATTTGTCGCAACTCTGCTTAGTTTCGGCCCCGATCAACAGGAATCGCATGATGAAAAAACTTGGCTTACTGCTCGTATTTTCGCTTTTGTGGCTGGGGGGTGCCGAGGCTTCAACCCTTGCGGATGTGAAGGCGCGCGGCAAACTGTTGTGCGGCGTCAATCAGGGCCTTCAGGGTTTTGCGGCCAAGAATGCCGAAGGGCAATGGGCCGGCTTTGATGTCGATTTCTGCAGGGCTGTGGCGGCGGCAACGCTGGGCGATGGCAATGCGGTCGAATTCGTGCCGCTTGATTCGCTTGAGCGCTTCGACAAGCTGAAATCCGGCGCTGTCGATCTGCTGGCCCGCAACACCACCTGGACCATGGAGCGCGAGACCAAAATTGGTATCCGCTTTGTCGGCATTTCCTATCACGATGGTCAAGGCTTCATGGTGAAAAAGCTCCTCGGCGTCACCAACGCCCTTAATCTTGCCGGCGCTGCTGTGTGCTTTCTCGGCGGCACCACGACCCAGGCCAATGTTGAAGATTATTTCCGCGAGAAGGAAATGAAGCTGACCCCGATCGTCTTCGACAAGGTGCCTGATCTGATCACCGCCTTCAACGACAACAAATGCGATACCTACACCGCCGACATCTCGCAACTCTACGCCACCAGGCTGAAGCTCGCTGAATCCGATGAAAGCATGGTGCTCCCTGATGCGATATCAAAGGAGCCGCTGGGCCCCGCCGTGCGCCAGGGCGATGAGCAATGGCTCAATATCGTGCGCTGGACCCTGTTTGCCCTGATCAACGCGGAAGAAGAAAAGATCACAGCTTCCGGGGTTGATGAGCTCAAGGCAACCAGCAAACACCCCGCCGTGCGCCGCCTGCTGGGCGCTGAAGGCACCTTCGGCGCTGACCTCGGCCTCGACGCCGACTGGGCGGCGCGCGCCATCAAGGCCGTCGGCAACTACGGCGAAATCTTCAACCGCAATGTTGGCAAGAATTCTCCGTTAGCCATCGAACGCGGGCTCAACGCCCTGTGGAACCAAGGTGGCCTCCTTTACGCGCCGCCGGTGCGGTGACTTGACATCGTTATGCCTGGTGTATAATTATACATTCAGGCATACATCATGAACAAGCCACTCATCATTCGCAAGGTTGGCAATTCCCTCAGCCTGACCATTTCAGATATCGCCAAGGACTTGGGTCTGGGCGAGGGTGACAAGGTCTATGCCGTTCGCACACCGAAGGGTTTTGAACTCTCCCCCTATGACGCCGATTTTGCAAAGGCTGTGGAGACGGCGCGCGGATTCATGCGCAAATATCCCAACGCCATGAAAACGCTGGCCCAATAGGTTTGCCATGATCTGGCTGACAAGGCACATGGTGGAAGCCTTCCACCGGGAATCGCTCGCGCGCTTTGGCGGCGCTGACGGCACACGCGACGCGGGCCTCTTACTGAGCGCCCTGGCGCGGCCTGAGAACATCCTTGCCTATGAGCCGGAGGCGGATGCCTTCCGGCTCGCCGCAGCTTACTGCGCGGGCGTGATCAAGAACCATCCCTTCGTCGATGGCAACAAGCGGACTGGCGTGTTGTGCGCCATCGTATTCCTGGGCCTGAACAACATCACGACCAATTTCGATGAACCCATGATCGTGACCATGGTCTACGGCCTTGCGGCGGGTGACGTCACTGAAGATGAATTTGCGGCATGGCTGCGGAACTCGTGAGCTGCCCAGTAAAGCAATCATGTGTTGACTGAATGCTTCCGGAACCAGTCAGCCAGTTCGTCTTCGCCGATGGTTCCTGACGCCAATCCCAAAAAGGTTCTCAGCCGATCTTCCGGGGCCGCGGTGATTTGAGAACCGTTGATCAGCAGAAAAGTCCGCGAGGCAACGAGGGCTGTTCGTTTGTTGCCATCAATGAACGGATGATTGCGGGCAATGCCATAAGCATAGGCCGCCGCCAGCGCGAACAGGTCCGGGCTTTCATAGTTGGCCTTGTTGACGGGTCGCTGCAGGGCTGACTCGAGCAGCCCCTCATCGCGCACGCCATCGCCGCCGCCATGCTCTGCAAGCTGACGGGCGTGCATGGCCAATACGACCGCTTTATCGAGCCACTCCGGATTGAGCATATTCAGGGATTACTTCGCCAAGGCCCGGAGAACTTCGCGTTCTTCGCGCATGATGATTTCTGCTGCTTCCATGATCGTGGCGAATTTGTCGCTGTAGGGCGTGAGCAAAACGCCGCCGGGCGCGTCGGTGATGCACAGCGTGTCGCCCTTGCCCACATGCAGCTTGGCCAGCACTTCCTTGGAGAGCGTAACGCCCACGGAATTGCCGATGGCGGTGACTTTCACGGTGGAAATAGTGACATGCTTGTTCATGGGGGCGCTCCTTATTACAGATGTAATAACATCAGTTGCTTCCCGTTGCAACCTCGGTGTCTTTCGCGGCTCCCCATTCCGCCCATGAGCCATCATAAAGGGCGTGGGACTGGGCGCCTGCCAGCGTGAGACCCAGGCTCAAGATGGCTGCGGTCACGCCGGAGCCGCAACTGGTGATGACGGGGCGGGCGAGGTCGATGCCCGCTGCTGCAAATACAGCGGCGATTTCGTCTGGCCCCTGCAATGTGCCGTCAGCTTTCAGCAAGCTCGCGTAATGAACATTGCGGGCACCCGGAATGTGACCGGGGCGAACCCCTGGCCGGGGTTCGGCTTCTTCGCCGCGAAAGCGCGGTGCTGAGCGCGCATCGGCGATCTGGGAAGCACCGCGCATATCCGCCAATGCCTTGACCATTTCGGGCCGCAACCGCGCGGTGAAATGGCGTTCCCTGGCTGGCTCAACTTTTTGCGCAAGCGGACGGCCCTCGCGTTTCCATTTCGGCAGGCCGCCGTCGAGCACGGCCACATCGTCATGCCCGAAGACTTTGAGCATCCACCACACCCGCGCGGCGGAGAACAACCCCGCAGCGTCATAGACAACCACCTTCGTCGTATCGCCCACACCCAGCTTGCCCACGCGCGCCGCAAACATTTCCGAGCTTGGCAGCATATGGGGCAGGGGGCTTGCGGTATCGGCAATCTCGTCAATATCAAAAAACTGCGCACCCGGAATATGCCCGCCCACAAACTCCGCCTTGGCATCGCGTTTGGCGGAAGGCAAATGCCACGAGCAATCGAGAATGGCGCAGTCCATATGCGCCGCCAGCCACTGGCATGAAACAATGTCGCTCATTCAAACACCGTGGGCACCGCGATCTTGTCCTCCAGCCAATGCGGCACCAGCAGATTCTTGCTCCGCAGGAACGCCGGATTGAACAGCTTCGAAGCATAGCGCGTGCCGAAATCGCACAGTACAGTGACAATCACATGACCCGGCCCCATGGCCTGCCCCATGCGAATGGCGCCCGCCACATTCACCCCCGTGGACGCCCCCATGCACAGGCCCTCATGCTCCAGCAAATCAAACGTCACCGGAATGGCCTCGCTGTCAGGGATCTGAAACGCTTCATCGACAACCGCCCCCTCAAGATTGGCGGTGATGCGCCCCTGGCCGATGCCTTCCGTGATCGATGAGCCTTCAGCCTTTAATTCCCCATGCTTGTAATAATGATAAAGTGCGGCCCCCATGGGATCAGCCAGCACGATCTTTACAGTCCTGTTGCGCGCCTTCAGCCCCATGCTGACCCCGGCCAGCGTGCCGCCCGATCCCACAGCGGCCACAAAGGCATCGACCTTGCCGTCGGTCTGCGTCCAGATCTCCGGCGCTGTTGTTTCGATATGCGCCTGCCGGTTGGCTACATTGTCAAACTGATTGGCCCAGACCCCGCCCAAGGCCTTGGCCAGACGGCCGGAATATTTCACATAATTATTGGGGTTCTTGTAAGGCACCGCAGGCACCTCAACCAGTGTGGCTCCCAACTGCCGCAGCGCATCCTTTTTCTCCTGCGCCTGGGTGTCAGGAATGACGATCACCGTCTTGAAGCCCATGGCATTGGCCACAACGGTAATGCCAATCCCGGTATTGCCCGCTGTGCCCTCCACAATGGTGCCGCCGGGTTTAAGTTCGCCC
>JANOTU010000038.1:0-3680 GCA_031416515.1 Hyphomicrobiales bacterium | reverse complement strand
CTTTCCGCTGAAAATGGCCAAGCTGCCATCAGCCGAGATCAGGCAAAAGGTGGAGAAGGCGGCGGCCACCCTGAACCTCACCGAATATCTTGACCGCAAGCCGCGCCAGCTTTCCGGGGGACAGCGCCAAAGGGTGGCCATTGGCCGCGCCATCGTGCGCCAGCCCAAGGCATTCCTGTTCGACGAGCCGCTGTCCAACCTTGACGCGGCACTGCGAGTGCAAATGCGCGTCGAGATCATGCAGATGCACAAGGAACTGGGCGCCACGATGGTTTATGTGACCCATGACCAGGTGGAGGCCATGACCATGGCGGACCGGATCGTGGTGCTCAACAAGGGTGTCATCGAGCAGGTGGGAACGCCGCTGGAGCTTTACAACAAGCCTGACTCGCTGTTTGTCGCTGGCTTCATCGGCTCGCCCAGGATGAATATCATGGAAAATAACACGCAGGGCATCCGGCCCGAGCATATCGCCCTTTCAGAAAAGTCCGGGGAATGGCAAGGCACCGTCATGCTGGCCGAACATCTGGGATCAGACACATATCTTCATGTCGACGCAGGCAGGCGTGGCCGCCTCATCGTGCGGGCCCCGGGGGACTTTCCGGTTGGTCCCGGCGGCGCCATCTGGATGACGCCGGAGAAAAACCGCCTGCACCGGTTTGACACACAAGGAAAGGCCATGAAATCATGAGACTGAAAGACAAGGTGGCCATCGTCACCGGGGGCGCGCGCGGCATCGGCCGGGCTGTGGCGGAAGGCTATGCGCGCGAAGGTGCAAGGGTGTGCATTGCTGACCTCAATCTGGCGGAGGCGCAGGCCGCGGCCAAGGCGATTGGCGGCGGCGCATTCGCTGTGAAACTGGATGTGGCCAGCCTCGCCTCGATCAATGAGGCTGTGGCGGAGGCGGAGCGCGTGGCCGGCGGCATAGACATCCTCGTCAACAATGCCGGCGTGTTCGACATGGCCCCCATCGGGGAGATCACCGAGAAGAGCTATGATCTGGTCTTCAATGTCAATGTGAAGGGTCTGCTGTTCATGCTGCAGGTGGTGGCGAAGTCCATGATGGCGCGCAGGAAGGGCGGCAAGATCATCAACTTCGCCTCGCAGGCAGGCCGGCGCGGGGAAGCGCTGGTCGCTGTTTATTGCGCGTCCAAGGCGGCGGTGATCTCGCTCACCCAGTCGGCGGGGCTCGGGCTCATCAAGCACGGCATCAATGTCAACGGCATTGCGCCCGGCGTCATCGACACGCCGATGTGGGATGTGGTTGACGGCATGTTCGCCAAGTATGAGAATCTGGCACCCGGCGAGAAGAAGCGCATGGTGGGCGAGGCCGTGCCCCTGGGCCGCATGGGCAAACCCGAGGATCTGGTGGGCTGTGCTGTTTTCCTCGCCAGCCCTGAGAGTGATTACATCGTGGCGCAAACCTGCAATGTCGATGGCGGGAATTGGATGAGCTGATGCGGCTCTCGCTTGCAACGCTGGGCCAACTCGGCCCCAAAGTCTCCGTGCCCAGATACCAGCGGCAGTCGCTGTCTCCTGGCATTGTGCATCTGGGGGTGGGCAATTTCCACCGCGCGCACCAGCAGGTTTATCTCGACTCGCTGTTCAACAAGGGCCGCGATCTTGATTGGGCGGTGATTGGCGGCGGTGTGCAGCCAGCCGATGCCGCCATGCGCACGGCCCTTGCCCAGCAGGATTATCTGACCACGGTGGTGGCGCAGGAGGCCACTCTCTCAACCGCGCAAGTCACAGGCGTCATGCTGGATTTTGTTGACCCCTCGGACAAGGCGGGCCTGCTCAAGCGGCTGGCTGATCCCGCCATCCGCATTGTCTCGCTCACGGTGACCGAGGACGGCTATTTCATTGATCCCGCGACCGGCCAGTTCAACCCCGCCGATCCCAGAATCGCCGCTGATGGGGCGGCTCCCCATGATCCCGCCACCGTCTTCGGTCTGATCGCGGCGGGGCTGGCTGCCCGCAAGAAGGCGGGGACCCCGCCTTTCACGGTCATGTCGTGCGACAACATTCCGCACAATGGCGCGGTGGCGCACAGCGCTGTCGCGGGTGTTGCGCGGCTCAGCGATCCGGGGCTGGCTTCCTGGATCGAGGACACTTGCGCCTTTCCCAATGCCATGGTCGATCGCATCACACCCGCCACCACCGACAATCAGCGCGCCACACTGGCGAAGGACTTCGGCGTGACCGATCTTTGGCCGGTGTTCTGCGAAGAATTCATTCAATGGGTACTGGAGGATGACTTCTGCAATGGCCGTCCGGCCTTCGAGGAGGCGGGCGCCACTTTCGTCAAGGATGTGACGCCATACGAGTTCATGAAAATCCGCATCCTCAATGGCGGGCATGCGGTGATCGCTTATGCCGGCAGCCTGCTGGATGTGCATTTCGTGCATGATGCCATGGCCCATCCCCTGATTGGCGCGTTCCTCGCAAAAATCGAGCGCGAGGAGATCATTCCCACCGTGCCGCCGGTGCCTGATACCAACATCAGCGACTATCACCAATTGATCGAGCGGCGCTTCTCCAACCCGAAAATCGGCGACACCATCCCGCGGCTGTGTTTTGATGGCTCCAGCCGCCAACCCAAATTCATCGTGCCGGTGATCAGGGACCGGCTGAATCAGGGCAGGGGCATCGCCGGGCTCGCATTGGAATCAGCGCTCTGGTGCCGCCACTGCGCAGGCATCACCGCCAGCGGCAAAACCATTCCAGCCAATGATCCCATGTGGAGCCGCCTGCAGGCCACAGCCTTGGCGGCGAAAGCTGACCCGCACGCCTGGCTGGCGATGCGTGATATCTATGGCGACGTCGGCGCGGCAGCGGAGATGCGCGCGGCATTTTCCGCATCACTGCATTCTCTCTGGCAAAATGGCGTGGACGCCAGCTTGCGTGATTATCTGGGAATGAACTGAAAATGTATCTGGAAAAACTGAAACTGAACGGCAGGATCGCGGTCGTCACCGGGGCAGGGCAGGGCATTGGCGCGGCCTGCGCGCGGGCGCTTGGCGAAGCCGGGGCCACGGTGATCGTGGCCGACATGATGCCGGAGCGCGTGGTGGCCAGTGTCTCCGCGCTCAAAGCGCTTGGCCTTGCGGCATTTGGTGTGAAGCTTGACGTGACCATTTCAAAGGAGGTGGACACGGTTGCCGCTGACATCATCAAGACTCATGGCCGCGTTGATATCCTGATAAACAACGCCGGCGTTGCCAAAAGCGATGTCAAGGCCGAGGATACTTCCGATGTCCACTGGCGTCACCACATGGATGTGAACGTCGATGGCCTGTTCTGGTGCTGCCGGGCATTTGGGGCGCAGATGCTGAAACAAGGCTCAGGCTCGATTGTGAATATCGGCTCCATGTCAGGCTTGATCGCCAATAAGCCGCAGCCGCAGGCCGCCTACAATGCCTCCAAGGCCGCGGTGCATCATTTGACCCGCTCCCTTGCCGCCGAATGGGCCACGCGCGGCGTGCGCGTCAACGCTGTTGCCCCCACCTACATCGAAACCCCGCTCACCAAATTCGGCATGACCGAGAACCCGGCTATGTACAAGATCTGGCTGGAGATGACACCCATGGGCCGCGGCGGCCAGCCCGACGAAATAGCTTCCGTGGTGGATTTACAGGCCGCCGATGCGGCAAGCCTGATTTACGGGTGGATGGTGCTGG
>JANOTU010000037.1:0-3760 GCA_031416515.1 Hyphomicrobiales bacterium | reverse complement strand
ATGAAAAAACGAACGCAAAAACAATAGCTTTCATCTGCAATCACTCCCAGCTCACATCCGGCTCATCGCTGTAACCTTAGCCGCTCTGACTTATTCGATCCTGGCTCCCGCCTCAGCCAGCAATTGCTTATATCCGAGCGTTATCATCTCATTCTCCTCACATGGCCCGCGGCAGATAGCGCCACGCCAGCGCGCCCACAATTGCCAACCATACACCCAGAATAACAAATACCGAACCAATCTCCAGCCACATCAGCGTGAAGGCGAATATGAACGATGGCAGCAAATCCGAGAGATCAAGAAAAGTGCGGTACACCGGCATCATGCGCTGGCGCTCATGCGGACGCACGGCGCGCAGGAAAGGAATGCCGCCCACCCCGTCCAGCGCGGCCGCTGCAACTGAGGCCACCAGCAGCAAGGCAATGGCCACATAAGGAAAATGCGTGCCGGCAAGCCCAGCGCCGGCGGTAGCCGCCGCAGACAGGAAAAACGCCGCCGCAATCACTTTCCGAACCCCCAGCCGCCGCGCGAAATAGCCCGACAGCCAGGCCGTGACAAGAAGCGCCTGACTGGCCGAAATCACCAGGCCGCCCACATTCTTGGCCAACCCGCTTTCCACAATCAGCAGCGGCCCATAGAGAAAAAACGTTGTCCAGAAGCACGAGCGCCCAAAAGCAATGAGCCAGGCAAGGCGCAAACGCGGCTGAATGACAAAGCGCTTCACATTGGCCAGCGGATTGAATGGCTGCAATGTTCCCGGTGTCAAAATGGGCTTGTCCGAAAGGCGCAAATACCAGAACACCGCCATCAGGATGACAAGGCTCAGCATCACCGCGATCTGCGGCCCCCACGGCCCATATCCCGTATAAAGCCAAACCCCCAGAACTGGCCCCGACATCCATGAAAACGTCGAGAGACTGAGGCGCAAAGGTTCGGCGTGGGCCAGGTTCTGGCGCTTGATGTGATCGAGAATGTAGAGCGACAGCGTGATGTTGAAAATGGAAGCGCCACAACTTCGCAGGAATACACCCATGGCCTGCCCCACCAGCGTATGGCTGGCCAGCGCCAATGCCGCCCCCAGCATCAACACCGCCCCCAGACTATAGGCCCAGCGCCGCCGCAGGGGTCCAAGCACATACGGCAGCAAGAGCGTGGTCGCCAGCACCGCGAACGCCACGCTGGTATTGAGCACACTCACCTTCTGACTCGACCCCAGAATGTCAAACCCCTGCAGCGATATCACCGCCGCATTGAGGGAGCGCACAAACGACTCCAGCGCAAAAATCGCCGCAAACGTATAGGCCCCGACTTTTCGGGGAACAGGCAATACTGAATCAGAAGCCATTGCAGCGAAGCCTTGCCTGCAACGCCGTATCATTGCAATAATGCGCCCATGCGTCTGAGCGAATCTCTTGTGAAGCTTGTCCACCGGGACATGGTTGATCCAGGCCCTGATCCAAGCCTGGATCACTTCACCGATGCTGACTATGATGCTCATATTGCTGATTTCCTGAAGGACCGGCCTGAGGGCCCGATCATGGTGTTCTGCTACGGCTCCCTGATCTGGAAACCAGTCTTCCCGCCTGTCTCGACCGCAAGGGCCACCGCCACCGATTGGCACCGCTCATTTTGCCTGCACATGCAGCGCTGGCGGGCCACACCGGATGTCCCCGGCCTGATGATGCAAATCGACCGGGGCGGCGAATGCGAAGGCATGGTCCAGCAAATCGCCGCAGAGGGCGAGCTTGAAACCCTGCACACCCTGTGGCGGCGCGAAATGACGATCAAGCCACCGGGCAATTTGCCGCGCTGGATTGATGTGGAGGTAGCTGGCCGCTCGGCCAGGGCAATCGCCTTCACCGCCAATCCGCAAAGCCCAAGCTATGCCGGAAAACTTGATCTTGAGCACATCGCCGCTCGGCTGGCATGCGCCTGCGGCCACTGGGGCAGCAATGCCGATTACCTTCGCCAGACCATTATCTCTCTGAATGCCGCCGGTATCCACGACCCCTATCTGTGGGACATGCAGGAGCGTGTGGCCCGGCTCATTGAGCGCCGTTTTCCAGTTGCTTGCCTCTGACCGGCGCGCGCCTTACACAGCCACCATGTCCGCCTCCGAAAAACAACAAGTCGCCCTCATCTCGCTACTCGCCAGCGCTGGCCTTGCCGTGGCCAAGCTGGTCGCTGCCCTGTTCACAGGTTCACTCGGCATACTCTCCGAAGCCATTCACAGTGTGATTGATTTTGGCGCCACCGTTGTC
Source organism: Hyphomicrobiales bacterium (assembly GCA_031416515.1). Lineage (GTDB taxonomy): Bacteria > Pseudomonadota > Alphaproteobacteria > Rhizobiales > Aestuariivirgaceae > Aestuariivirga. The sequence continues at coordinate 1,499 of JANOTU010000037.1, read as the reverse complement.
ACCTGGTTTGCCATTCGCTGGAGCGACCAGCCGCCCGATGAGGAGCATCACTACGGCCACGCCAAGGTTGAGAGTGTGGCGGCGCTGATTGAGACGGGCCTCTTGTTTCTCACCACCGCCTGGATCGTCTGGGAAGCGGTGAGCCGCCTGCTCACGGGCGATACCCATGTCGAGGTCGCCTGGTGGGCGGTGGCGATCATCGCCGGCTCCATTGTCATTGACCTCAACCGCTCGAGGGCCTTGAGCCGGGTGGCCAAAAAGACATCCAGCGAGGCGCTCGAAGCGGACGCGCTGCATTTCAGCTCCGACATGTGGAGTTCGATTGTTGTGCTGCTGGGCCTCGGCGCTGTGTGGCTGGGACTACCGATTGCAGATTCACTTGCGGCCCTTGCAGTGTCATTCTTTGTGGCCCTTGCCGGCTGGCGTCTCGGCGGGCGCACTCTCAACACATTGCTTGATACCGCCCCCCGAGGCGCCACCGAGACCATCCGCAATATCGTCATGCAGACCGAAGGCATTCTGGCGCTGAGGAGTCTGCGCCTGCGCCCGGCTGGCCCCACGCTGTTTGTCAGCGCCATAGTTGAAGTTGCCCGCACCATGCCGGTCGATGACATGGTCAGCCTCAAGGACGCTGTGCAGGCCCGCATCCACGCCGCCTTTCCGCGCGCCGATGTCACCGTCACCGCCAACCCTGTGGTGCTCGACAATGAAACGGTGTTTCAGAAAGTCATGCTCATTGCTGGCCGGCGCAATCTGGCGATCCATCATGTCAATGTGCAGCAAATCAAAGGCAAGCTGGCGGTCAGCTTTGATCTTGAAGTGGACGGAGCGCTTCGCCTTGCCGATGCCCATGAGACGGCGACCAACCTTGAAAACGCCATTCGCCATGAGCTGGGCGCTGAGGTGGAAGTGGAAAGTCACATTGAACCCCAGCCCGAACATTTGCTGGAGGGCGACAGCGCCGCGTCATCGGAGGCTTCGGCCATCACCACGGAACTCACTCATCTCACCGCCCGCCAGCCGGGCCTCAGCGACCTGCACAGCATCCGCATTCGCCAGACGGACCAGGGCATTTTTGTCCACTATCATTGCCGCTTTGATGGCAACGCTTCGGTGGATGCGGTTCACACCTGCATTGATCATGTCGAGAATGGCCTGGCTGACAAGTTCCCGGCGATCCGCCGCGTCATCGCCCATGCCGAACCTTTAGGACACCCAAGGCACAGAGCATAACATGGCAAAAGCCCACAAACCCCGCACCGGCCTTCCCAGCGAAGCCGAAATTCTTGACTTCATCGCATCCTCGCCCGGCACTGTGGGCAAACTCTAGATTTCGCGGGGCTTTGCCATCAAGGGGGCGGAGAAGATTGAACTCAAATCTCTGCTCAAGCGCATGGCCGATGAAGGCAAGCAGGCAAAGCGAGCCAATCGGCTGGCTTTCCGGCGCACGAAGCGGGGCTCCGGCATAAAACCGCAGGCCGCGCGCCTTTACGAAAGGG
>JANOTU010000036.1:0-5696 GCA_031416515.1 Hyphomicrobiales bacterium | reverse complement strand
CTGCGGCTTGGGCGCAAGCGTCACATCCTCTGCTTCAAGCTCAACCACCTGGGGTGCTTCGGGTTCAATCGTCATGATGGTTGCCTGGCTACCTTCTCCCATGGCAAGGGCCACGGGAGAAGGCCATCAATTATGTTGCCTTCTCCCGTTCGCGCCTTCGCGAATGGGAGAAGGTGGCCGAAGGCCGGATGAGGGCACTTTGCATCAGCGTGACAGATGATCGGGGTCATGTTCACTCCCTTAACCTCTTGCCCGCGCCAGGTGCAAGCAGGGCCAGCATGGCGGCTTCATCGGGGGTTTTGGCAACGGTGTGTGACCAGGTTTTGGGGAGGGTTGCCGCGACATTCCTGGAGAGGCAGAAATAATGCGCAGCGGCGGCTTCTTCAATGAGGCCCGCATCCCAGATCACCTTGCACCAGATGCGGGTGGAGCGGGGGGAATAGAGGAGCACGGCGTCCACCTCGCGGTTGCGCAACGGGGATTCAACGAGGCTTGCGTCCTTGGCCTGCACCGCGTCATAGACAATGGCGCGCCAGCAATCGAAGCCAGCCTGATTGAGTTGGCCCTCAAGGTCGCCTGCGGTTTCATTGCCGGAGAGATAGAGGATGGGGCCGGCCTCGGGCTTGAGGTTGGCCTTGATATAGGCGACGAGGCCACCCAGATCGCGGCCGTGGGCTTCAACCTTGCGAAAGCCCGCATCTTGCGCCGCCTTCATGGATTGCGGGCCGACGGTCAGCATGGGCAGGCCCTTGATATTGCCATGGCCGGTGAGCGCGCGAATGCCATTGGCGCTGGTGGCGACCACCGCCTGATAGGGCCGCTTGGTGATGAACACCGATTTTCGCGGTACAATTTGCAGCAGCGGCATGAGGATGACGCTGTGGCCCATGGCTTCGAGCTTGAGCTTGAGGGGTGCGCCGTCTTCTTCGGGGCGGGTGACGATGATGTTCATGAAAAGGCAATCAGCGCGCCGCCGCGCAGCTTTATTTCTTCGCCAGCCTCTGCGCCCATGCGGGCGGCATCGGCGGGCGCTCCCTGGCGGGTGGTTTCAAAACAATGGACCCCGTCAGTCGTGAGTGCATGGCCACGAAATTGCAAGGTTTGGCCGGTGAGCGTTGCATGGCCCGCAAGCGGGGTGCGGCAGGAGCCGTCAAGAGCGGCAAGGAAGGCGCGTTCGGTTAAGATGGCAGTCTCCGTTTCTGGATGATTGAGGGGGGCGAGAAGTGCGCGGGTTTTGTCGTCCTGGGCTCTGATTTCAATGCCGATGGCACCTTGGGCGACGGCTGGCAGCATCTGCTCCATGGCGATGAGCGCGGTGATTTGATGGGCGAGACCCAGGCGGTTAAGCCCGGCTGCCGCCAGAATTGTGGCATGGGCGACACCCTCGCCCAGCTTGCGCAGACGGGTTTCGACATTGCCGCGAAACTGTATGGGCTTGAGGTCAGGCCGCAGCCGCAGAAGCTGGGCGGCGCGGCGGACGGAGGACGTGCCTATGATGGCCCCCTGGGCCAGTTCCATGATGCTGGCGGCAACCGGGCTGATAAATGCATCGCGCGCATCCTCGCGTGGCAGAAGCGCGGCGATGCTCAGGCCATCCGGCAACCGCGCTGGCATGTCTTTCATGGAATGGACGCCCAAGTGGATGTGGCCCGCCAGCAGGGCCTCCTCGATTTCCTTGGTGAACAGGCCCTTGCCGCCAATCTCGTAAAGGGGGCGGTCGCGCACCTTGTCGCCGGTGGTGGTGATGGCGACAATCTCGACATCGGCCTCAGCCAGCCCATGCGCCGCCATCAGCCGGGCGCGGGTTTCCTGCGCCTGCATGAGCGCAAGCGGTGAACCACGGGTTCCGATTTTGAGCGGCAATTGCAACTTCTGTTCCTGCGATGCTAAAGCCTTTCCCTTCTCCCTTGGGAAAGGAAAACCAGGCCCTCTTAGACTGATTGCGCGGAGACGTCACCAGCCCATGACCCTGATCCTCGGTATTGAAACGTCCTGCGATGAAACGGCGGCGGCAGTGGTGCGGCGGCGCGGTGATGCGGGCGAAATCCTCGCCAATGTGGTGCGCAGCCAGATCAAGGATCATGCGCCCTATGGCGGGGTGGTGCCGGAAATCGCCGCGCGCGCCCATGTCACCATCCTCGACCGGCTGGTGGCCCAGGCCATGGCTGAGGCGGAGACGGGATTTGCGGAGCTGGACGGTGTCGCAGCCACTGCGGGGCCGGGCTTGCTGGGCGGTGTCATAGTTGGCCTGACGACGGCCAAGGCCATCGCACTGGCCCTTCACTTGCCGCTGCTCGCCGTCAATCATCTGGAGGGCCACGCGCTGACCCCGCGCCTGCTCGGCCCTTGCGCATTCCCCTATCTGCTGCTGCTGATTTCTGGCGGGCATACGCAGTTCCAAAGTGTGGAAGGCGTGGGGCAGTATCGCCGCCTTGGCACCACCATTGATGATGCCCTGGGCGAAGCTTTTGACAAGGTGGCAAAGCTGGTGGGGCTTGGTTATCCGGGCGGCCCGCAGGTTGAAATTCACGCGCGCGCGGGCAATGCGACACGCTTTGCGTTCCCGCGTCCCCTGAAGGGCCGCGCTGATTGCAACTTTTCTTTTTCCGGCCTCAAGACAGCGGTGCGCGAGGCGGTGCATGATCTGGGTTCGCTCACCGAACAAGATGTGGCCGATGTCTGCGCCAGCTTTGAAGCAGCAGTGGCCGAAACCGTGGCTGACCGCCTGCGCATGGCCATTGCGGCGTTCCGCGGGCTTCACCCCGGTGTGGCGCAGCCAGCGCTGATCGTAGCCGGCGGGGTTGCGGCCAATGCGCGGTTGAAGCGGGTGTTTGAGGCTTCCGCCACAACCCATGGGTTTTCCCTGATCGTGCCGCCCGCCAACCTCTGCACCGACAACGCCGCGATGATCGCCTGGGCGGGGGCTGAGCGGCTGGAACTGGGTCTGCTTGATGATCTGGATGTTGCGGCGCGCGCCCGCTGGCCGCTCGATCAAGTCTCTGCTCCGGCCTATGGCTCGGGCAAGCTCGGGGCCAAGGCTTGAAGCGGCGCATTGGCATTGCCGGGGCTGGCGCATGGGGAACCGCGCTGGCCCATGTGGTGAAGCTGGCTGGACATGACGTCAGCGTCTGGTCACGGGGCAGCGCTGCATTGCCGCGCTGTGACGCGGTTATCCTCGCGGTGCCCGCGCAGGCGGCGCGCGCCGTGCTTCTGGCCATCAAGCCATCGCTGCGCAGCGGCCAACCCTTGATTGTCGCCGCCAAGGGCATCGAACAGGCAACCGGCATGATGATGAACGACGTTGTGGCAGATGTGGCACCCAGCGCTCGCGCCATGGCGTTGTCGGGTCCAAGTTTCGCAGCCGATGTGATGCGCGGACTGCCGACTGCCGTTGTGCTTGCCGCAGATTCAATCGCCGAGGCCGCCGAATGGGCCGAGGCCCTCAGCATATCGTCGTTCCGCGTCTACAGCTCCGATGATGCGCGCGGCGTGGAAATCGGTGGCGCGCTCAAGAATGTGCTGGCCATCGCCTGCGGCATATCGGATGGGCGTGGCCTGGGCGACAGCGCCCGCGCCGCCCTCACCACACGGAGCTTCGCCGAGTTTGCCCGCTTTGGCCGCAAGCTGGGTGCGAAGGCTGAAACGCTGACGGGGCTTTCGGGCCTGGGCGATCTCCTGCTCACCTGTTCCAGCCGGCAATCGCGCAATTATGCCTTTGGGCGCGCGGTGGGCGAAGGCCAGTCCGTTGCCCAGGCTCTGGCGCAATCGCGCGGTGTGGTTGAAGGCGCATTGACGGTGAAAATTGCCTTCGCGCTGGCGCGCCAGCATGGTGTAGAGACGCCGATCATCGACGCGGTCCATGCGGTTGTTGATGAACACGCTTCGCCAGAAAACGAAATTGCCAGATTGCTGGCGCGGCCCGTGGGCCGGGAACTCAGATAGATAAGGACTTCGCATGCTCTTCGCACTCATCTGCGCTGACAAACCAAACAGTCTCGACCTTCGCATGAAAGAAAGGCCGGATCATCTGGCCTGGTTGACCAGCCTTGGAGAAGCGCTGAAAACGGCTGGGCCCTTCACCACGGATGAGGGCTCGCCCATTGGCAGTCTGGTGATCATCGAAGCCGGAACCCGCGCTGACGCTGAGGCAATTGCGAAGAATGATCCATATGCCAAGGCGGGGCTGTTTGCTTCGGTCGAGATTAGAGCGTGGAAATGGGCAATCAAGAATCCCGAGGCCAGGTGATGGCGAATTGGTTGTTCAAATCAGAACCCGGTGTGTGGTCGTGGGAGATGATGAAGGCCAAGGGCAAGGCTGGCGAGGAATGGACCGGCATCCGCAACTATCAGGCGCGCAACAATATGCGCCTGATGAAATTGGGGGAGAAGGGTTTTTTCTATCACTCCAATGAAGGCAAGGCGGTGGTCGGCATCGTCGAAGTCTGCAAACGCGCGCATCGGGATTCGACTTCCGATGTGGACACCTGGGAGTGTGTTGACATCCGCGCCGTGGCCGATGCGCCAAAGCCTGTGACGCTGGATGCGATCAAGCTGGAGCCGCGCTTGAAGGATATGGTGCTGGTGAAGAACTCCCGCCTCTCGGTGCAGCCGGTGACGGCGGAAGAATGGAAAATCATCTGCGCCATGGGCGGTGTGTGACTTGCTGTTTCACCCAATTATCCGATAGGGGTAGGGCGTGAGCGTAGCCTTCATCCACAAACACACTGCGGTGATGTCTCCGCCGATTATCCCTGAGATTAAACTTCATCTCGCCACCGAATCGATCCCCATCTGGCAGAAGACCGAGGATGAACTGGACGTTATCGGCTTGCCGCCGCCGTTTTGGGCCTTCGCTTGGGCGGGTGGGCAGGCGTTGGCGCGGTACATCCTTGACCAGCCGGAAATCGTCCATAGCCGGAGTGTCTTGGATTTGGCGTCTGGCTCTGGCCTGGTTGCCATTGCGGCCAAACTCAGCGGCGCAAAAAGCGTGCGCGCTGCTGATATCGACTCGTTTGCCGTGGCCGCGATGGCGATCAATGCGGCATTGAACAATGTGAGCCTTGATATCACGTCGGAAGATCTTCTGCTGTCGTCGCCGCCCGCATTTGATTTGATCCTTGTGGGCGACCTCTTCTATGAGAAAAATACTGCGGCCCGATGTTTTGACTGGCTGATCCGAGCAAAAGCGCAAGTGCTGATTGGCGATCCCGGGCGTACTTATTTGCCACGCGGCCAATTGGAAATGCTCGCTGAATACGACGTCCCCGTCAGCCGCGATCTGGAGGATGCCGAGATCAAGCGGTCCGCCGTATGGCGGATCCGGAATTGTTGAGCATGCCGGGTCATGACAGGCAAGCGTTGGCAGGCTATAGACTTCACCACAAATTTGGGAGGGTCTTGTCCATGTCCGAGAAAGTCTATCCGGTTAGCGCCGCCTGGAAGAAAAAGGCCTTCATTGATGATGCCGCTTACAAGAAAATGTATGCGGAGTCGGTGAAGGATCCGGACAGGTTCTGGGGCAAACAGGCCAAACGGCTGGATTGGATGAAAACCCCCACCAAATTCAAGAACACCAGCTTTGCGCATGAGAATGTCTCAATCAAATGGTTTGAGGACGGTGTTCTCAACGTCTCGGTCAATTGCATCGACCGGCATTTGAAAAAGCGGGCCGACCAGGTGGCGATCATCTGGGAGGG
>JANOTU010000035.1:0-2954 GCA_031416515.1 Hyphomicrobiales bacterium | reverse complement strand
TATCAACAGAGGATTTGCTCCGAAATGAAAAAGTCTTAGATTCACAGTTCATGGACGCACTCGAATATGGCCGTATAGTGCATGCGGAAATGTCCGCGATATCTGATGCCGCCAGGATTGGCCGAGCCCTCCGCAATACGATAATCTATGCCACAACATTCCCCTGTCACATGTGCGCAAAACACATTGTGGCAGCTGGTATATCAAAAGTAGTTTTTCTTGAACCCTACCCCAAGAGTCTGGCCGAAAGCCTGCATGCCGATTCGATCGAATCGGAGAACAGTGAGCGAGGAAACTATTCAAAGTTTCCCGCTGTAAAGTTCGAGCATTTCTATGGGGTGACCCCCAGACGATATCGTGAATTGTTTGAGCGCGGCAGTCGCAAAGGAAAGGATGGTAAGTTTCAGCCCTACATTAACGGTCCAGATCCAGAGCCTATCATTGACATTCTGTATCCTTTCTATGTGGGATTTGAATCAGTGGTATTGAAACAATTCAAAGCTTTGGTCGCTACCTTATGATTTAACAGCGGCTGTCACTTCCTAAGAAACTGTCAGTGATGGGTCTCGCTTTCGCCAAGATGGCGGTTACGTAGTGATCAGTTCCATCTACCTTGCAAACTGCTTGTACTTGATCCGGCTCGGCATCACCGAGTCCTCGCCAAGCCTTCGCTTCTTGTCTTCCTCGTAGTCCTGGAAGTTGCCTTCGAACCATTCCACGTGGCTGTCGCCCTCGAAGGCCAGGATGTGGGTGGCCAATCGGTCGAGGAACATGCGGTCGTGGCTGATGATGACGGCGCAGCCGGCGAAATCTTCCAGGGCCTCTTCAAGCGCCGCCAGGGTTTCGGTGTCGAGGTCGTTGGTGGGTTCGTCGAGAAGCAAAACGTTGGCGCCGGATTTGAGCATCTTGGCGAGGTGGACGCGGTTGCGCTGGCCGCCTGACAGGGTTCCCACCTTCTGCTGCTGGTCAGCGCCCTTGAAATTGAAGGCGCCGGTGTAGGCGCGGGAGTTCATTTCGCGCCGTCCCAGATAGAGGATGTCGTTGCCGCCGGAGATTTCCTGCCAGACGGTGTTTTCCGGGTTGAGCGCGTCGCGGCTTTGATCGACATAGCCCATTTGCACGCTCTCGCCGATGTCGATGACACCTGAGTCCGGCTTTTCCTGACCCGTCAGCATACGGAACAATGTGGTCTTGCCCGCGCCATTGGGGCCGATGATGCCGACAATGCCGCCGGGGGGCAGCTTGAAGGTGAGGTTTTCGATCAGCAGCCGGTCGCCGTAGCCCTTGTTCAGGCCTTCCACGGTGATGACATTGTCGCCCAGGCGCTCGCCCGGCGGAATGATGATTTGCGCGGTGGTGGATTTGAGGCGCGCGTCATTGGCCTTGATCAACTCATCATAGGCCTTGAAGCGGGCCTTGGATTTGGCTTGGCGGGCTTTGGGCGAAGATGAAATCCATTCCTGCTCGCGCTCGATCACCTTCTGGCGGGCCTGATCCTCGCTCTTTTCCTGGGCGAAGCGCTTGGACTTCTGCTTGAGATAGGCGGAATAATTGCCCTCGTAGGGAATGCCGCGGCCCCTGTCGAGCTCCAGAATCCAGCCCGTGACATTGTCGAGGAAATAGCGGTCATGCGTCACAATCAGGATCGAGCCCTCATAGGCCGCGAGATGATGCTCCAGCCAGTTCACTGATTCAGCATCGAGATGGTTGGTGGGCTCGTCCAGCAGGAGTAGATCAGGCTTGCGCAGCAGAAGCTGGGTGAGCGCCACGCGGCGCTTCTCGCCGCCTGAGAGATTGTCAATCGAGGCGTCACTGGGCGGGCAGCGCATGGCATCCATCGCCTGCTCCACTTGCGTTTCCAAATCCCACAGGTTTTGTGAATCAATCACATCCTGAAGCTTGCCGGCCTTCTCGGCGTTCTCGTCGTTGTAATCCGCCATCAGCGCGTTGTATTGATCGAGCACGGCCTTCTTGGCGGCCACCCCTTCCATGACATTGCCAAGGACATTCAGCGCCGGATCAAGCTCCGGCTCCTGCATGAGATAGCCGGAGGTGGCCCCATCGGCCAGCCAGGCCTCGCCGTTCCATTCAGCGTCAATCCCCGCCATGATGCGAAGCAGGGTGGATTTGCCGGAGCCATTGGGCCCGAGAATGCCGATCTTGGCATCGGGATAAAAGGAGAGATGGACATTATCCAAAACCTTCTTGCCGCCGGCATAGGTTTTGGACAGGCCCTGCATATGATAGATGAACTGACGCGCCATGGGTGTGGAAATCCTGAAAATATGAGTGCGGTGGCGCGGGTTCTAGCGGCTCAGTGGCGGGAGAGCAATGCAGCGGAAGAAGCCCCGCCTACACCAAACCGCCATCCTTACCCCGTTCTTCCACCATGATCTTCTTCTGGTAGCGGCCCTGGATGATGTCGACCACGATGAGGGCCGCCACCACGAAGTAGAAGGTGCTCTTGGCCATGGGCTCGATGGGGTAGCCGAAGAAGGCAAGGTGGGCGATGTGGCCGCCTTCGGCCAGCAGCATGACGCCGACCAGCAGCAGGACAAAGAGACCCAGCACCTCATACATACGGTTCTTTTGCAGGAAGCTCGCCACATGTTCGGCCAACGCCACCATGAGGATGCCGGACACCACAATCGCTGTCGCCATGACGATGAAATTGTCGGTGAGCGCCACGGCTGAGAGCACCGTGTCAAACGAGAACACGATGTTCAGCACCAGGATCCAGAACAGGGCGGAGGCGACGCTGCGGTGCTTTGGTCCCTTGCCATTCGCGCTTCCCAGATCATGCACCACCAGCATGTGGAAGATTTCTTTCATTGCGGTATGGATGAGGAAGGCCCCGCCCGCCAGCACGATAAGGGAATGGCCGTTAAAGCTGCCGGCGATCACTGGCATGTGAAAGCCAAACAGCGGCGACTGGTACGCGGCGATAAGCTGCA
>JANOTU010000034.1:0-1911 GCA_031416515.1 Hyphomicrobiales bacterium | reverse complement strand
AGCGGCGCGCCGCGCCAGTTCAATGCCGTCCATTTCCGGCATGACAATGTCGGTCAAAAGCAGATCGAATGTGGTTTGCTTGATTTCCTCAAAGGCGCTGGCGCCCTCGGCGAAGGATATGACTTCGTGTCCGGCCTTCTCCAGGGCTTTCACCAGGAAGCGGCGCATGTCGTTGTCGTCTTCTGCTAGGATGATCTTGGCCATGTTGCTCGGTTTCATGTTAGACTTAATCTCCCCGGTTTGTGAACCCCGCCGTTTTCCGGCCTGGGCCTGACTTAGCGGGGCGGAAGTAAATGGCTTATGAAGCAGGCCGAAGCATAAGGCAGTGTGGTTACCGGGTTGTTGCGGCGATGATGGCAGACGAAACCTTTGAAGTGCTCAGGCCCACGGCGTGGACAGCGCCGGTGCTGTTCAATTCGCCCCATAGCGGGCTGCGCTATGAGGCGGCGTTCCTGCGCAGCAGCAGACTTTCGCCCGCAGCGCTGCGGAAATCAGAGGACTGTTATGTGGACGAGTTATTCATGCGGTGCCTTGCGCATGGCGCGCCGCTGCTGCGGGCCCATGCGCCGCGATGCTATATTGATCTCAACCGCGAGCCCTATGAGCTTGACCCCCGCATGTTCGCAGGCGAGCTTCCGGGTTATGTGAACCGGGCATCGCCGCGCGTGGCGGGCGGGCTTGGCACCATTCCCCGGATTGTGGCGGAAGGCGAGGAGATCTACCGGGGGAGGCTTGCCACCGCTGAAGCAATGACCCGCATCGAGCAGATTTACCGGCCCTATCACCGCGCACTTTCAGCCCTCCTTGACGAGGTGATGAAAAACCATGGCGCAGGCTTGCTGGTTGATTGCCATTCAATGCCGTCGAGCGCGCTCGCCCACGCGCTGCAGGCGGATATTGTGCTGGGCGACCGCTTTGGCAGCGCTTGCGATGAAGAGATTACCCGCTTTGTGGAAGAGCTGCTGGCCGCGCGCGGCCTGCGCACGTTACGCAACAAGCCCTATGCGGGGGGCTTTATCACCCAGAGCCACGGGGCGCCCAGGTCTGGCCGCCATGCATTGCAAATCGAGATCAACCGGGCGCTTTATATGAACGAGGCGACGCTGGAGAAGACTGCTGGCTTTGTGGCCTTGCAGCTCGTCCTTGATTCCGTGATCGCGGAGTTGTTGCGCGGGATCGGTGGGATGATGGTCCCCCACAGGCTGGCGGCGGAATAAAAAAAGGGCCGATGCACCGAAGTGGACCGGCCCTAAGTTTAGGGAGGAAACGCCCAAGAAGGGCTGCAAGACATCTCTATCTCACTGCGGACTATTTGGCAGTGCAATATGAAAAAATCAAGCAAAATTTGCGGATTTTGATCAAGATCTCAAGAATATCACACTCAAGAAAACAAAAAAAATTTCACCTAATTATTTGATATTACACGGTTTATATTAAGTAAATAAATTTGAGAAAAAAATGAAATCATGAGGCCATGCTATAATTGCATATCTCTGTTTGCTGCACTGCATCACCGCATTGACCATGCAATCTTCCACCGCGCACCGGTTGTGGACCGCGACACTGCGCCCGGGTCAAGCCCGGCCATGGAGAGATGGGGGAATCCGCCACTGCTCAATAATATTTTGAGTTTGAATGAAAATAGTCCTTGACAGGGAATTATCAGTTCGCCATACGTTCTCACAGTCCTCCCAGAAGGGGTTTCGTTCGCGACGGTGACCGGGATGGGAGGAAATCGGCTCTTGCCGTCATCTGTATCGTGCGGGTGGCGTCTGGCGGCTTCCGGGAGTTCAGGGGTGTGATGCCCTGGAGTTCTGGGATTCGGGACACGGAAGCGGAAGCGAACCACTATCCGCACGTTCCCCCGGAAGACCGAAAAGAGGCCGTAACGTGGGTGGCAGCTGAGTAGCG
>JANOTU010000033.1:0-1651 GCA_031416515.1 Hyphomicrobiales bacterium | reverse complement strand
CGCCATTCGCCATTCGCCATTTGCATTCTAACTCCGCCTCCTTCTTTCCTCTCGAGCTTTGCGCCGGGCTTCGATATCTTCGTTGGAGGATATTTCGCCAGCGGCTTGGGCGGCGGCGTTTGGAGCTGCGGTCATTTCGCGGAATTTCCTGGTCCAGAATTTGCAGGAGACATCAGTGCCGTTGAGCACGTTGGCGCCGTAAATGGCGTGCATGTCTTCATCGTGCAGCGGGTTCATGATCGCTGACGTCATGCCGTGGCTCGCCGCCATGGCGAGGAAATAGCCGGTGAGGGCGCGGCGGTTGGGCATGCCGAAGGAGACGTTGGAGGCCCCGCAGGTGGTGTTGACTTTAAGCTCCTCGCGCAGGCGCCGCACCAGGCGGAAAACCTGCTGGCCCGCCGTGCCCATGGCACCGATCGGCATGACCAGGGGATCAACCACAATGTCCCAGGGCTTGATGCCGAAATCAGCGGCGCGCTCGACGATTTTCTTGGCCACCGCAAAGCGCACATCGGGGTCTTCGGAAATGCCGGTCTCGTCATTGGAAATGGCAACAACGGGCACATTGTATTTGGCGATCAGCGGCAGGATGGCTTCGAGCTTTTCTTCCTCGCCGGTCACGGAATTGACCAGCGGACGGCCCTTGGCGGTCTCAAGGCCGGCCTTCAGGGCGGAGGTGACGGACGAGTCGATGCACAGTGGTATATCGACGAGGGATTGCACGATCTCCAAAGTCTGGCGAAGCAGCGGCGGCTCGGTTTCGTTGGGGTTTACCGCAGTGACACCGGCGTTGACATCAAGGATATGGGCGCCGGCCGCCACTTGGGCGAGAGCATCGCGGATCACGCCGTCAAAGTTTCCGGCCTGCATTTCAGCGGCGAGTTTCTTGCGGCCCGTGGGGTTGATGCGCTCGCCGATAATGGTGAAGGGCCGGTCGAAGCCGATGATATGCTCGCGTGTGGCGGAGGCGACGAGGGTGTGGGTCACGGGGCTTTGCCTCCATTGGCGATGAGGGATTTGAGCGCGGTCTGGTCGTAGCTGGTTTCAAGATCGGCCTTGGCCTTGTCGGCTTCAGCCGCCAGATCACCGCCCACAGGGATGGGGTCGCCACGTCGCCAGTCGGCGAGATAATCATCGGTGTTGGTGGCTCCGCTCCTCATGGCCGCCATGTCGATGGCCTCCATGAAGCGGTTGTCCAGCATGCGCTTTTCCTCGCGGCGGCCAATCTTGACCGAAACCTGCGAGGGAATGTCGCGCCTGTAGGTGATGATGAGATTTGCCATGATGGGTGCCTGTCCTTGCCCGGTTCTGAAAGCGGCTGATAGCCTGAAAACGACGATTTGGTCGAGAAGATTCAGCGGGTTCATTGTTCCGAATGAAAGGAAGAATTCACCACAAAGGAACCAAGGCCACAAAGAAACACAACGCATAAGCGCCGCACCGGCGGCGCAGGGGCTCCCTGATTCTTTTTGCCTTCTTCGTGGGCTTGGTGATTTTGTGGTGAAACTTCCTCTCTTTCTTGCCCGGGTTTGCCGCTTCTGCCAGTGATTGTTGTGCGACGCTCAACTTCCCGGATAGGGGTAGGGAAGGACTTTCGCCCTCCCCTCCCTCCGAACCGTACGGGCGGTTTTCCCGCATACGGCTCTCCAGT
>JANOTU010000032.1:0-6898 GCA_031416515.1 Hyphomicrobiales bacterium | reverse complement strand
AAAAGATGTGTGAATCCCTTAGCCCTTGAGGGGAGGGCCGGGGTGGGGGTCGCTCCGGCCTGTGGTTTTTTGCATCGCAAGGCAAGAATTGATGGTGTGGAGCGACCCCCACCCCGAACCCCTCCCCACAGGGGGGAGGGGGACAGTTCGGTGCAGGTGGTGGCTGAGGACAGAGCGAGTTTGGTGAATACTGGAGTTTTATTCTTATGGCGACGATTGTTCTTTCGGCGGTGGGGTCGGCTGTTGGCGCCTATCTGGGCGGGCCGATTGGCGGGGCCATTGGCCGGGCGGTGGGGGCGGCGGCGGGGAGTTATATCGACAACCAACTGTTTGGGCCGGGCGACCGCCGCGTGTCGGGACCGCGGGTGGGCGATCTTCGGGTGATGTCTGGTTCGGAAGGCAATCCGATCCCGCGCATCTGGGGACGGATGCGGGTGGCGGGGCAGGTGATCTGGGCCACGAATTTTGAAGAGGTGGTGAAAACCAGCACCGAGAAAACGTCCTCCAAGGGCGGGGGCCCGAAAACCACGGTGACGGAATATGAGTATTTTGCCAATTTCGCGGTGGCCCTTTGCGAAGGCGAGATTGACCGCGTGGGGCGGGTGTGGGCGGACGGCAAGGCGTTTGATATTTCCGAGCTGACCAACAGGCTTTACACAGGCACGGAAGCGCAACAGCCGGACAGCTTGATTTTGGCCAAGGAGGGCGCTGGCAATGCGCCGGCTTTTCGCGGCACCGCCTATATGGTGTTTGAGCGGATGCCGATTTCGGCGTTTGGCAACCGCATCCCACAGCTTTCATTCGAGGTGATCCGGGCCAGCGGCGGGGCCGAGTCCCAGGTTCGGGCGATCAATATCATTCCGGGGTCAACCGAGTTTGGCTATGACACGGTGACGCAGACGCGGGTGCTTGGGGGCGGGGTCACCGAGACGGAGAATGGCCATGCGTCCGCAACGCGCAGCGACTGGACGGTGTCGATTGATGATTTTGCCGCCACCTGCCGCAACCTTGAGGCGGCGGCGCTGGTGGTGGCGTGGTTTGGTGACAGTTTGAATTGCGGCGTGGCCAGCTTGCGGCCCGGGGTTGAGAATTTTACGAAAGTGACGGAGCCGGATTTATGGCGCGCAGGCGGTGCCTCGCGGGCTGCGGCGCATTTGATCAGCCAGAGCGGCGGTGGGCCGGCCTTTGGGGGAACGCCGTCTGATGCCTCAGTGGCGCGGGCCTTGCAGGATTTGCGGGCGCGCGGGCTTCAGACTGTGTTCTATCCGTTCATTCTGATGGACATTCCGGGCTATCCGTGGCGTGGCAACATCAGCAGCGATGCTGACAAGACGGCGACTTGCGCCGCACAGGTTCAGGCCTTTGTGGGGACGGCGCTGCCAGCGCATTTCAGCGTGAACGGCGGCGAGGTGGTTTATTCGGGTCCTGCTGAATGGAGCTACCGGCGGATGATTTTGCATTATGCCAAGCTGTGCGCCCTGGCAGGCGGTGTGGATGGGTTTCTGATTGGATCTGAGCTTCGCGGCCTGACGCGGGCGCGCGGGCTGGCCAACAGCTTTCCGTTTGTAGCGGCGCTGGTGACGCTGCTTGCCGATGTGAAGGCGATATTGCCGGGGGCCAAGGTTTCCTATGCGGCGGACTGGACGGAATATTTCGGCCATCAGCCAGCTGACGGCACGGGCGATGTGTTCTTTCATCTTGACCCCTTGTGGGCGGCGGCGGATTTCATTGGCGTTGATATGTATGCGCCGCTGACTGACTGGCGGGGTGGTCATCAGCCTACGGATGATCTGGTGAACGGCATCGCCGGCGGCGAGGGCTTTGAGTGGTATTATGCGGATGCGGCGGCGCGCCAGGCGCAAACGCGGACACCGATCAGCGACGGGGCTTACGGCAAGCCGTGGGTGTTCCGCAGCAAGGATCTGCAATCCTGGTGGCAGAATGCGCATTTCAACCGGCCAGGCGGGATTGAGGCAGCGGTAGCCACGGCCTGGGTGCCGCAGTCGAAGCCGTTCTGGTTCACCGAGACGGGCTGCGCTGCGGTGGACAAGGGGGCCAACCAGCCCAATGCCTTTGTCGACGCGAAATCCGCCGACAGCGCCTTGCCGTATTTTTCCGGCGGTGCTCGTGACGATTTCATGCAGAACCGGTTCATGACCGTGGTGGGGGAGCACTGGGCAAGCGCCGCCAATCCTGTATCCTCTGTATACGGAGGAAAAATGCTGGAGCCATCGCGCATTTTCTGGTGGGCCTGGGATGCGCGGCCGTTTCCGTTCTTTCCGGCGCGCGTCGACACATGGGCGGACGGAGTGAACTATGCGCGCGGGCACTGGTTGAATGGTCGGTTAAGCGCTGTGCCGCTGGGGCGGTTGATTGCGGCGGTGTGCGCCGATTACGGGTTTTACGATGTCGATGCGAGCGAAGTTGAAGGGCTGGTTGACGGCTTTTTGATTGACCGGCCGATGTCGGCGCGGGATGCCCTGGAAACTCTGGTTGCGGCTTTTGCCATTGACGCTGTGGAGGCGCAAGGCATGCTGAAATTCCGCATGCGAAAGTCAATGCCGGTGCTGGCGATTGATGATTTTGCCGAGAGCGATGCCGATGTGGCCTTGTTCGCGCTGACCCGCGCCCAGGAGACGGAGCTGCCCGCAGTGGTGCGGCTGGCCTATACCGAATCGGGGCTGGATTACCGGCGGGGTTCGGTGGAAGCGCGGCGGGTGGGCGTTGCGAGTGCCCGCGAAAGTTCGGCCGAGCTGCCTTGCGCTGTGAGCCAGGCGACAGCGCAGGCCCGGGCTGAGGTGGCGCTTCAGGAAATCTGGGCGGGGCGCGCGACGATTGAATTCGCGCTGCCGCCGGGGCGGATTGAAATTGAGCCAGGCGATGTGCTGACACTTTCAAGTGGCGCATTTCGGGTGGAGCAGGTGACCGATGGGGGCTTGCGAAAAATCCGGGCGCGGAGCTATCAGGCGGCGGTGTATGAGCCAGGCGATGCGCCGGAGCGCCAGGGCGCCGCGGCGCGGGTGTTTGCGTTTGGCGCGCCCGATGCTGTGGTGATGGATTTGCCGATTGCGGGCGCGGCGCCCCATGCGCCGTGGATTGCGGCCAGCGCTTCGCCGTGGCCAGGACAGTTGGCGCTGTACCGGGGTGTTGGGAGTGCAAGTTTTGCGCTCAACCGCAGCATTGACGCGCAGGCGACCAAGGGCGTGCTGCTGGATGGGCTGGCGGCGGGGCCGCGCCTGGTGTTTGACCGGGCCTCGAAAGTCAGGGTGAAGCTGGAGTTTGGGGCGCTGGCCTCGGTGAGCGAGGCGGAGCTGCTGCGCGGCGCCAATATCGCCGCCGTTGGCGGGGCAGGGGGATGGGAGATCATTCAATACTGCGTGGCTGAATTGGTGGCGGCGGATACATATCAGGTTTCGATGCTGCTGCGCGGGCAATCGGGCTCTGAGCCGGAGATGCAAGCGCTGCTGGCGGCGGGGCAGCGCTTTGTGGTGCTGAACGGGGCGGTGATCCAGCCGGTGTTGTCGCTGTCTGACGCTGCCATGATGCAGGACTGGCGGCTGGGGCCGGCGCAATATGATATCGCGCGCGGGTTTTTGAACGTGGCCCATCAGGGGAATTTGCGGGGCTTGCGGCCTTATGCGCCGTGCCAGTTGCGGGCACGGCTGGATGGCGGCGATGTGGTGTTCTCGTGGCTGCGGCGCACACGCATTGACGGCGATGGCTGGGACCTGGCGGAAGCGCCGCTGGGCGAGGAGAGCGAGGCCTACCGGTTTGAAATCATGGCCGGGGCGGTGGTGAAGCGCAGTGTTTTATTGGTGGCTCCATTGTATCGCTATCTGGCGGCGGACATGGCAAGTGATTTTGGTTCGGCGCCGGGAGGCTTCGATGTGCGGGTGGCGCAGATGAGCGCGGTTTATGGGCGGGGCGCCGAGCTGGTGAAAAATTTAACGGTGTGACTCGTCGCAAGGCCCCCTCCGGCCCTTCGGGCGTCCTCCCCCGCAGAGGGGGAGGAAAGAGAAGAAACTTCCTCCCCCTCTGCGGGGGAGGTGCTGAGCGAAGCGAGGCGGAGGGGGCCTGCTTCAACAACAAGGGAGATGAATGATGGTTGATACGCCTTTGCTGGGGCTGCCGCTGCTTGAGGCGGCGCAGGCGCAGAAGCATGTGACGCATAATGAGGCGCTGCTGCTGATTGATGCAGTGGTGCAGCTGAGCGTGATTTCGCGCGGGGTTGCAGCGCCGCCGGTGGCGGTGGAGGGTGCCCGCTATCTGGTGGCGGCGGCGGCTTTGGGCGATTGGACCGGGCATGCGGGCCATGTGGCTTTGCGCGCGGCGGGTGTTTGGCGCTTTGTGGCGCCACGCGAAGGCTGGCGGCTTTGGGTTGAGAATGAAGACGCGCTGCTGGTGTTTACCGGCGCGGTGTGGCGCGAGGTTTTGGCGCTCAATGCGGTTGGAACCGGCGCGCAGGCGAGGATCAACAAGCAAGCGGCGGCGGATACGGCAACAGTGTTGTTCCAGACCAACTATTCAGGCCGGGCTGAAATGGGGCTGGCGGGCTCGGATGATTTTCGCGTGAAGGTGAGCGCTGACGGCGCGGTGTGGGCCGACGCCATTGTGGTCAACCGCGCCACCGGCGCTGTGAGCCTCCCCAATACCGGCTCGGCGCTGGCTGATGATTCGGTGACCAATCTCAAGCTTGCCAATATGGCGGCGGCGACCCTCAAGGGCAGTGTGGCGGGGGGTGATCCCGCTGACCTGACGGGGGCGCAGGCGACCACGCTGCTCGATCCTTTCACGGCGGGGCTCAAAGGATTGGCGCCGGCGAGCGGCGGCGGCGCGGCGAATTATCTGCGCGCTGACGGCGCATGGGCCACACCGCCCGCAGGCGCTGGCGTCAGCGATGGCGACAAGGGCGACATCGTTGTTTCCGGCAGCGGGGCCACCTGGGCTTTTGATCCAGCCGTGGTGACGGCGGCGGGCAAGGCGCTGCTCGATGATGTGAACGTTGTGGCCCAGCGCGTGACGCTTGATGTCGACCAGGCAGAAGTGTTCAAGGCGCTCGCCGCCGATGTGACGGGCGGCAATGTGGCCACGCCCCAGCCCTGGTTTCCAGTGGCGGGGGGCGTGAGTGTCGAAGCCGATACGACTTATTTCTTGGATGGCCTGCTCAATCTCACCCGCGCGGCGGGGGCCACGTCGCACACCACGGGGCTGCTGTTTGGCGGCACCGCGACACTGGCTTCCATTCGCTATCATGCCAAGGCGCGGTCCGGCGATGTGGCTGGTGTCGCGCCGCTGAACTCCGCAATCATCGGCGTGGCCACCCTCACGGTGGTCAAGGCGGCGTCGGTGGCGGCGACCGAGGACATCACCGTGGAAGTCACCGGCACGGTCCGCATCACTGCGGCCGGCACCCTGATCCCGCAGTTTCAATATTCAGCGGCGCCTGGGGGTGCGCCAACGGTGAAGGCCAACAGCTTTTTCAGATTGCAGAGGATTGGCGCTGGCGCCGTGGCGAGCAAGGGAACATGGGCATGATCGCGGTTCATCTCAAGGCGCTGTACGCTTATGCGGCGAGTGCGCGCACCACGGGCACCATCGCCGTGGCCTCGATGGTTTCGCCTTTCTGGCTGCCTGATCTGGCCTCGGTCTCATCGCTGGCGGCGCAACTCATGCCGATTTTTGGCTGCGCCTGGCTGAGCGCGCAAATCCTGACAACACTGCTGCGGCGGAGGAAATAACATGCTGATTGGCAAGTCTTCAGAAGCCAAGCTCAAGGCTGTGCATCCTGATCTGGCGCGCGTGGTGCGGCGGGTGGCGGAAAGCCTCATCGATCCCGCATTGGGCTTCATCATCACCTGTGGCGCTCGAACCCTTGATGAGCAGAAAATCCTTCTTGCAAAAGGCGCCAGCCGCACGCTGCGCTCGCGCCACATTCCCGGGCGGAACGGGTTTTCCCATGCGGTGGATTTTGCGGTGACGCTGAACGGCGCGGTGCGCTGGGACTGGCCGCTTTATGTGAATTTGGCGAAGGCGGTGAAGCTTGCCGCGCGCCAGGAGGATGTTCCCGTCGAGTGGGGCGGGAACTGGGCGAAATTCCGGGACGGCCCGCATTTTCAACTGCCCTGGAACACCTATCCATCATAACTGAAAGGAAAAATCATGAACGCAAATGAACTCGGCGGCATTGTCCGCACCATCGCCGCAGCGGCTTTCGGCCTGCTGGTGGGGCGCGGCTACATCTCGGCTGAAATCGCCACAGCGCTGGCGGGTGCTGCCGGCACCATTGCCGTGGCGATTTGGTCAGTGCTGTCAAAGCGGGCCGTGTGATGTCTGCCGCAAGCATGATCCAGCTGGCGCTTGGCCTCTTGCGCCTGGTGGGCTGGATCACCCGCAAAGTTGATCAAGCCGAATGGACCCGCGCTGGCTATGACAAGGCCATGGCCGAGGAGATGGCGGCAATCCGCGGAAGTGTTGGGGCAGCGGAGGCGGCTTTGGTGGAAGCCGCCAACGCCACTCCCGCCGCACGCCGGAAGAGTCTCCGGCGTGCGATATGAGAACGCTTCTGGTCCTCACCGCACTCCTCTCCGCCTGCGCCCCAAACATCAGGGAATCCTGTGAAGTGTTGAAATCCACCCTGTATGGCGATGGGGCCTTCTCATTCACCGACGCCGAAATCGACGCCCTGCGCCAGGTAAACCAGGTGAAAATTGATGCGGTGAAGCGGTATTACCGGGGGACTTGCGTGAATCTGGCGCGATAAGCAATACCAACGGTCATAAGAATTGACCGTGTCTTGCAAAACCGCAGGCGGGCAGGCCATATTCTGTCTCGTGGCAGGGGGGTTGCCGATCTTGTTGCGCAAGGGGGCAGCACTGTTCACGTCATTGAGATAGGTCAG
>JANOTU010000031.1:0-9236 GCA_031416515.1 Hyphomicrobiales bacterium | reverse complement strand
GACGAAGGTCACAGCCAAGCCAGTGAAGAAGGCCAAGCCGGTCAAGGTTGCGGTTGACGTGAAATCTGCAGGGCCGGTTCAGTCCAGCCTTCTCAAGGCCATTCTGCTCCAGCTTGAGGACGCCAAGGCGGAAGAGGTGATTACCATCAGCATCAATGCCAAGGCGGCGTTGGTCGATACCATGGTGGTGGCTTCGGGCCGCTCCAATCGGCATGTGGGGGCTATTGCCGACCAGTTGGTGGAGAAGCTGAAACTGGCCGGGCACCGGAATTTGCGCGTTGAGGGTTTCCCGCAATGCGACTGGGTTCTGGTTGATGCGGGCGATGTGGTCGTCCACCTGTTCCGCCCGGAAGTGCGCAGTTTCTACAATCTCGAAAAGCTGTGGTCGGAGCACGCGCCGGAAGATTGAGGCCATGAAGCTTGCCGTTCTGGCGGTCGGAAAACTCAAGGCGGGGCCAGAGAAGGCGCTGGCGGATGCGTATTTGATGCGGGCAGAGGGCCTGGGGCGGAAAGCCGGGATTTCCAAAATCACTGTGGCTGATATGTCGGAATCGCTGGGTGCTGCAGAAGAGGCGCGGTTTTTTGGGCAGGCCAGGGGGTTTGCCATAGCGCTGGATGAGCGGGGGAAATCGCTGACCAGCTTGGGTTTTGCGGAAGTGCTGCGCCGCCACCTCGATGGCGGGACACCTGATGTTTCTTTTTTGATCGGCGGGCCGGATGGGCATAGCGCTGAAACGCGGGGTAAAGCGGGGCTTCTTCTGTCTCTGGGGGCGATGACCTGGCCGCACCGGCTGGTGCGGGTGCTGTTATTTGAACAAATTTACCGGGCAGTGACAATTCTGGTCAATCATCCCTATCATCGCCTGTGACTGAAAACAATCCTTGACTAAGAAATTTTATTCTGATATACGGAATTCATGAACCTGATCCGTTTTCTCTTTTTGCTGATGTTCCTGACCCCGGCCTTTGCCGAGGCGCAGGAAGAAAAGCTCTCGACCGTGAAGCAGCAGCTTCAGCAGGCCCTTTCCGAGGAGGAGCGCATCGCCGAAGAGGTGAATGCGGCGATTGCGGCGCAGGAAGAGATTTCGGCCAGGCTGATCGACATCTCCCGCAAAGCCCAGGCCCAGGAGGCCACCATTTCCGACAGCGAAGCGGAACTGAACCGCCTCAATGCCGAGCAAGTGTCAATTTTGGCGAAGCTTGGCGAAAAGCAGGATGTGCTGTCAGAACTCCTCGCTGGCCTGCAGAGGCTGGAGCAAAATCCGCCCCCTGCCCTGGTCGTGGAACCCCATGATGTTTTGGGGGCACTGCGCGGAGCGATGATGTTCGGCGCTATTGTGCCGGAACTGCGCGCTGAGGCCGAGGCGCTGGCCACAGACCTTGCCCGGCTTGATGTGCTCAAAGCTGCTGTACGCACCCGGAAACAGGTGGTGAGCGCCGAAATCGCCAGCCTGGCGAACCTCGAAATTGAACTGAAGGCGCTGATTGAACGCAAGAAAGAGCTGGTGGCTTCCAGCAGCCGACAACTGACAGGTGAGCGCGAGCGCGCCCTTGCCCTGGCGAACCAGGCCCGCTCCCTGCAACAGCTGGTGACCAGCCTTGCCGCTGAGCGCGCCCGCGCCGAAGCGATGCGCGCCAGGCAGATTGCCGAGGAAGAGGCCGAGCAGTTGCGCAGGGACGCTGCCCTGCAAGCGCCGCGCATGGATTTTGGCCAGGCCAAGGCAAGGCTTGCCTACCCGGCGCAAGGGCAGATTCTCAAGAATTTTGGCGACAAGGACGGGTTGGGCGGCACCCTGCAAGGCCTGGTGATTGCCACGAGAAAGGGCGCCCAGGTGATCGCGCCCGCTGACGGCAAGGTTGAGTTTGCGGGCGCGTTCCGCACTTACGGAGAGGTCTTGATCATCAATCCCGGAGGGGGCTATCATGTCCTGCTGGCGGGGATGGAAAAGATCACCGCCGGGACAGGAGAATTCCTGCGGGCGGGAGAGCCGGTGGGGCAAATGGGCAACGGCCCCTCTTCGGTCACACTTTTAGGCGATGTGGTTAAAGATGGACGTCCGGTGCTCTATATAGAGTTCCGTAACAAATCAGACGCTATTGATTCAGGTCCGTGGTGGATCGGCGGCACAAGAGAGGCACGTGGATAGATGAACAACCAAATTCGCAACATTGGACTGGTAATGGCTGGCGCTGTTTCGGCAAGCCTTTTATGGCATGCTTTTGGACCTGCGGGTGCCGCGTCCAACGCCGACACCTACAAGCAGCTCAATCTGTTTGGCGATGTCTTTGACCGGGTGCGCGCCGATTATGTGGAAGCGCCTGAAGAGGGCAAGATGATCGAGGCCGCCATCAATGGCATGCTCGCCTCGCTCGATCCCCATTCGAGCTTCATGAACGCCAAGCAGTATGAAGACATGAGTGTTCAGACGCGCGGCGAATTCGGCGGGCTTGGCATTGAAGTCACCATGGAAAACGGCGTGATCAAGGTGGTCTCGCCCATTGACGACACGCCTGCCTCCAAGGCCGGAATTCAGGCCAACGACCTGATTGTGAAGATTGATGGCGCCCAGGTGCAGGGATTGACCCTCAATGAAGCTGTAGACAAGATGCGCGGCATGGTCGGAGCGCCCATCACCCTCACCATCGTGCGCGGTGTGGGCAAGGAGCCTTTTGACCAGAAGCTGGTGCGCGACCGGATCCGTGTGCAATCGGTGAAGTTCAGCATTGAAGCCCAGGACATTGGCTATATCCGCATCAGCTCCTTCACCGAGCAGACCCAGGAAGGCATTGAAAAGGCCATGGCCGAGCTCAAAACCAAGCTGGGGCCGAAGGTGAAAGGCTACATCCTTGATCTTCGCAATGATCCAGGCGGCTTGCTTGATATGGCGATTTCAGTTTCCGACAGCTTCCTTGAGCGCGGCGAAATTGTGTCTACGCGCGGGCGCAATGCCGATGAGTCGCAGCGCTTCAATGCCCAGAAGGGCGATCTTGACGGCGGCAAGCCGATCATTGTGCTGATCAATGGCGGCTCGGCCTCAGCATCAGAAATCGTGGCGGGCGCTTTGCAGGACCAGAAGCGGGCGACCATTGTGGGCACACGGAGCTTCGGCAAGGGCTCGGTGCAGACGATTATTCCGCTGGCGGGCCAGGGCGCTTTGCGCCTCACCACGGCGCGCTATTACACGCCTGCGGGCCGCTCAATCCAGGCCAAGGGCATTGATGCCGACATCGTCATCGAGCAGGAATTGCCGCTGGAGCTTCAGGGCAAGAATGTCTCCACAGAAGGCGAAGCCAGTCTCCGCGGCCATCTCACCAATGAAGGCGGCGGCGACGAAGGCGGCGGCTCCTCAGCCTATGTGCCCGAAGACCGCACCAAGGACTTGCAGCTCAAAGCCGCCGTCGACATGCTGCACGGCATCAAGGTGACAACCAATGTCAAGCCCAAGGTCACAACCGGTGCCGCCAAGGACGTGAAGGCGGAAGCAACGCCGAACTGAGGGGATGGCTGGCGTGGTTGGCTGAAATTTGCAGTTTGGAGAAGCTGAACCAGCCCTCATCCGGCCTTCGGCCACCTTCTCCCATTCGCGAAGGCGCGAACGGGAGAAGGCGATATGCTTGCAATTTTATGGCCTTCTCCCCTCGTCCTTCACGAGGGGAGAAGGTGCCCGAAGGGCGGATGAGGGGTGTGGTTCAGCATATGCAAACTGTGCCTGTAAAACACCATGACCCTTGATGAACTGCGGCAGCCCTTGCGCAAGCTTACGCTGGTGGATCGGGTGCGGGCCAGAAGCCCCAATGCGCTGGTGCTGTCCTGCCTGATTTCGGCTGCGGTGTTTGGCAGCGCTGGCGCGTGGGTGGCAAGCCTTCCCCACCCTTACGCGGGCGAGCCCATTGTGATTGCGGCGATACCGCCGGTTGAACAGACGCAGACCGCAACGACCGAAGCCGAAGTGGCGCCCGAGCCCGAGGCGGAGTCCGAGCCAGAACCGCTGGTAGAAGATGCGCTGGATTTGGCGACCGAGCCAATCACCGAGCCAGAGACCGAGGCGGACGAGCCCCGAATTATCTTCGCAGCCCGCCGCGCCTTGAAATCCGCGCCCATTGCCAGTGTCAGTGAAACCACTGCCGATGGCCCCCTGCCGCGCATCGCCCGGAACGGCAAGCGGCCTTCCGAGCTTTATGCCCAAACCATTCCCCTCAGCATCCTGGCATCGCAAAAACCCAAGATTGCCATCATGCTCGGCGGCATGGGGCTGAACACGCGCCTCACCGACCGGGCCATCAAGCAACTGCCAGGCGACATCACCTTTGGCTTTGCGCCTTACGGCGACAAATTGCAGGCCAAGGTGAACGCCGCGCGCGCCGAAGGCCACGAGATCATATTGCAGCTTCCCATGGAGCCCCTGAGCTATCCCGCTGACAACCCCGGACCCAACACGCTCCTCGCTGAGGCCGGACGCGATGAAAATCTGAAAGCGCTGCGCTGGAGCATGGCGCGCTTTGCGGGCTATAGCGGCATTGCCAATTACATGGGGAGCCGCTTTCTGGCGTCACCCGAAGGCCTGAAACCCGTGCTGGCGGAAATGAAGGCGCGGGGCCTGGTGTTTCTTGAAGATTCGAACCCGGGCTTGAGCGCTGTGCCGGATACTGCGCGGGCAACCGGCCTGCGCAGCCGCCGCGCCGATCTCACCATTGACGCGACCGCCGACGGGGCCAGCATCAAGGCAGCGCTGGCCCGGCTTGAGAGCATCGCCAAAACCACCGGCCTTGCTGTGGGCACAGGCTCTGGGCTGGAAATTACCATCGACACGGTGATCGAATGGGCCGATGAGCTTGAAGCCAAGGGCATTCTTCTGGTGCCCATCAGCGCTGCGTTTCAGGGGAATCTGAGTTGAATACAGCAATCACCGCCTACCGCCCCTGTGTGGGCGTCATGCTGCTGAACGGCCAGGGCCTGGTCTGGATCGGGCGGCGCTTTGACAAGCAGAATGAAGAGGGCAAAGGCCATTGGTGGCAAATGCCGCAAGGTGGCATTGATGAAGGCGAAGACCCGCGCGGCGCTGTCTTGCGCGAGCTGGCAGAGGAAACTGCGATCACGTCCGCCGACATCATCGCGGAAGCGCCGGGCTGGTATAATTACGATCTGCCTGAGCATCTGATCGGCAAATCGTGGAATGGCAGGTACCGCGGGCAAACCCAGAAATGGTTCGCGCTGCGGTTCCTGGGCGAGGACAGCGAGGTCAATCTCAAGGCGCCCGGACACAAGCAGGAGTTCGACCAATGGCGCTGGGCCAGGATGGATGAGATGCTGGATTTGATCGTGCCGTTCAAGCGACCCGTCTATGAACAGGTGGTTCTGGCTTTCCGGCATTTGCCAAATTGAACAGGTGGCGATGGCTGATCCTGTTGCTTGTCATCACTGCGGCTGGTGGCGCTTATGGGTTCTGGCGCTCCAACCACCCCATGGTTGAAAATGCGCGGTCTATTGTTTCGTCCCATCTCGGTTTGCCGCGACGTTTTCCGGGCAAGAGCGTGGAAGAAAGGTTGCAGGGCACCGGCTTTGCGCTGGGTGACCCCATCCTGCTCCGAATCTTCAAGCAGGAGCGCAAGCTTGAGATTTGGCGTGGAAAGCGGGGACGATTTCAACTGGCGCTGAACTATGACATTTGCCAATGGTCAGGAACCCTTGGGCCCAAGCTGCGCGAGGGCGACGGCCAGTCCCCGGAAGGGTTCTATTTTGCCTCTGCCCGCCAGCTCAACCCCAATTCCAGCTATCACCGGGCGATCAATATCGGTTTTCCCAACAATTATGACCAAGCCCAGGGCCGAACCGGATCATTTTTGATGATTCACGGTGCTTGTGTGTCAATCGGCTGCTATGCAATGACCGATTCGGGCATAGACGACATTTACAGGCTGGTGGAGGCCGCATTGAAATCCGGGCAGAAAAGCATTCCTATTCACATCTTTCCCTTCCGCTTGACTGCGGAAAATCTGGCTGCGCACAAGGAAAGTGCCTGGGCAGCGTTTTGGAATAATCTCGCCGAGGGCGACCGGCTGTTTCTGAAAAGCGGCGAGGCCCCGCAGGTCTCGGTCTGCGGCGGGCGCTACCGCTTTGGCAAGCCAGAGGCATCGTGCCACGTGGTGATGCCGTGGTGATCAAGCATATTATTTTCGACTGTGACGGGGTGTTGGTGGACAGCGAACCCTTGTCCATGCGCATTGATGTCGAGATTCTCGCCGAGAACGGCGTGGTCTTGACAGAAGCGGAGGCGCACAAGCGCTTTGTGGGGAAAACTTTCGCGGCGATGATTGCCGAGGTGGAGCGTGAATTCAGGGTGGCATTTCCCGCCGATGCATCCGCGCAGAAGGACCAGCGCTTGCTTGAGCTTTATGGGCGCGAACTGAAAGCTGTGAGCGGGGTTTCGGACGCGCTGAAAGCGATGGGGCTGGGCTACAGTGTCGCCTCCAACAGCCCGCATGAGCGCGTGGTCGAGGCGCTGCGGCTGACGGCGCTGTCGCCGTTCTTTGGCAACCGGATCACCACCTTCGAGCATGTGAGCAGGCCAAAGCCAGCACCCGATGTGTACATTGAAGCCGCGCGCCGCGCCGGTGTGAAGCCTGATTCGTGCCTGGTGGTGGAAGACAGCGCCACGGGGGTCACCTCCGCCATGAAGGCCGGCTGCTGGGTGCTGGGTTTCACCGGAACCCAACAGCACCCGGAGCAACATGGCGAGATGCTGAAAGACCTGGGGGCCGAGGCTGTCTTCGCGCGCATGGCCGACCTGCCGCCGCTGGTTGAGACGTTTACGAAACTCAGTTGAGCGAGACAGGATTGCTATACCAATTCGGCAATTCGGCGCAGTCCCATGGGTAAAGAAGTGTCTGTCACCGAATTATCCGCACGCCTTGACATTTCTCAATTGTATATTTAAATATACATGTGTTTGAAATCGAAAAGACAGATGTTTTCTGGAAGTGGCTTCGCAACTTGAATGATGCGCGGGGTGTTGCACGCATTCAAATCAGGGTAGATCGAATGTCGCTCGGCAATATGGGTGATGTGAAGCCCGTTGGTGAAGGCATCAGCGAAATGCGCATCGATTATGGTCCGGGCTACCGTGTCTATTTCAAGAAGACTGGCAAGAAAGTGATACTGTTGCTCTGTGGCGGCAACAAGTCTTCGCAAGAAGCAGATTTAAAAGCAGTAAAACACATGGCGAAGGATTTGTGACATGGCAATGAAAACTTCAGCTTGGGATTCGGCAGAACTTTTGGATAGTCCCGAGGCAATTGCAGCCTATATTGAAGCGGCATTTGAGGATGGTGATACGGCACTGATTTCATACGCTCTCGGTGTTGTGGCCCGGGCGCGTGGCATGAGCCAAATTGCCCGTGATGCTGGCATGAGTCGCGATGCGGTGTACAAAGCCTTGAGCCGTAACGGCAACCCAACACTGTCTACACTTTCAAAAGTTATGGGTGCCATGGGTTTGCAACTGACTGCCAGACAAACAATTCGGTGACAGGCAATTCCGGGACGCCAATGCGGGGTGAAGAAGCGCCTGTCAATGAGTTCAGAATTAACTCCAATTAATCCTTTGACATTGCAGTGCAGCACGTCCATATGCCCCTCATCGCAACCGGTCCTCAAAGGGATACGTGAGGCGCACTTTTGAGTGCAGCCGTTCCACCGGAGGCGAGACACCCCGAACATTCCTTTCACGTGGGAAAGTTTAAGCGCAAGGCCAGGCCTTCTCGCGATGATCGCGTGTTGCCGTCTCGGACATGTTTTGCGCTTTTCCCCATTGCTCCGAACGAAAGAATAAATTGACTTCATTTAACGACCTGAATCTGTCCCAGCCCCTATTGAAGGCGCTGGCCACGGAAGGCTATGACAAGCCCACCCCCATCCAGGCCCGCGCCATTCCAGAATTGCTGGCCGGCAAAGACTTGCTCGGTATCGCCCAGACCGGCACCGGCAAGACGGCAGCCTTCGCGCTGCCCATTCTTGAGCGCCTGTCGAAATCCACCGAGCGGCCGATGCGCGGCACCTGCCGCGCCCTGATCCTTTCACCCACCCGCGAGCTTGCCGCCCAGATCGGCGAAAGCTTCAAGACCTATGGCCGCAACCTCAAGCTCACCCGCGCGGTGATCTTTGGCGGCGTTTCCATCGGCAAGCAGATTGAAATCCTGCGCGGCGGCGTTGATATTGTTGTGGCCACGCCGGGCCGCCTGCTCGATGTGATCGAGCGCCGGGCGCTCACCCTCAACAAGGTTGAAATCTTTGTCCTCGACGAAGTCGACCAGATGCTTGACCTGGGGTTTCTGCCCGCCATCCGCCGGGTGACCGGAATGCTGCCCACCGCGCGCCAGAACCTGTTCTTCTCGGCGACCATGCCGAAGGAAATCGCCGGTCTCGCCGCCGCACTGCTCACCAATCCGGTGCGCATTGAAGTGGCCCCCGTCGCCACCACGGTTGAGAAGGTCAACCAGAGTGTCATCCATGTTGATCCCGCTGCCAAGCTCAAGCTTCTGTGCGAGCTTTTGAAAGACAACAACATGACCCGCACGCTGGTTTTCACCCGCACCAAGCACGGCGCTGACAAGGTGATGAAGGGCTTGGGCGCTGCCGGCTTCAACACCGCCGCCATTCACGGCAACAAGAGCCAGGCCAACCGCGAAAAAGCGCTGGCCGGTTTCAAGAACGGCAAGATCCTTGTGCTCGTTGCCACTGACATTGCCGCGCGCGGCATTGATGTGGACAGCGTCAGCCATGTGGTGAATTTCGATCTGCCATACGTGCCTGAATCATACGTCCACCGCATCGGCCGCACCGCGCGCGCTGGCGCTGAGGGAACTGCGATTGCGCTGTGCACGCCTGAAGAGCGCGGGTTGCTGCGCGATATCGAGCGCACCATCCGCGTGGCTGTTCCGGTCATCGTGCATCCGCTCGGCCTTGCCCATGTGCCCACAGGCCAGCCCGGCCGTCCCCCCCAGCAGGGCAAGCGCCCGCCGCAGGGTGGCCAGAAAAAGCGCGAGTGGAGCCCCACGGGTGGTGAAAACCGCAACCGCAACCATGGTGGCGGCGCAGGCGCCCCCAAGCGTATCGGCGGCAAACCTTCCTGGATGAAGGACGTCAGCAAGGACCGCGCCGCCCGCACAGGCTCATAACCTGAAGGCCGCAGGTTAAAATCTGACTCCTGCAACAAAAATCCAAAGCTACATCAATAGCT
>JANOTU010000030.1:0-1696 GCA_031416515.1 Hyphomicrobiales bacterium | reverse complement strand
AACCATGCCTGCCGCATCAAACGTTACCTTGGAAATCGCAAACTGCACGCCGAGGTTCTTGGTGGCGGACTCCAGGCGGCTGGCGATGTTGACGGTCTCGCCTAGCGCGGTGATGCGCCGCGCCGCTTCCAATTTACTGGCCGATCCAATGCGGCCCAGAATGGCGGTTCCGGTGTGAATGCCAATGCCCATCTGCAAGCCCTGGGGCAAGTCCTCGCGCAGGCTTTGATTGAGCGACTCAAGCACCCCGCTCATGGCGCGCGCTGCGGCAAGGGCATTGAGCGCGCCCTGCCTTGTCGGCATGTCCATGCCAAAAATCGCCATGATGCCGTCTCCCATGAATTTGTCGACATAGCCCCCTGAATCCTCAATGGCTTCCGCCATGCGGCTGAGAAACTGGTTCAGCAAAAACACCACATCGAATGACAAGCGCCCTTCTGAGATTCCGGTAAAACCACGCAGATCGCTGAACAGCAAGGTCACTTCCTGCTCCACGCCCCAAAGATATTTGTCAGGATTGGCACCGTGCAGGGCATCAACATCAGCCGGAAGCAAAGTGGCGACCCGGAGGTCGCCCACGGGCCGCAACTGGCAGGCGAGGCGCACATTGAGCGGAGCGCCGACGCGCTTCAAAACCTTGGCTTCATTCTCCAGCGCCACCGGCTGGTTTTCCAGGCCCTCCAGAACCCTGATGCGGCAAGTGGAACAGCGCGCCCGGCCGCCGCACACGCTGGCATGAGGAATGCGGTTGGCGCGGCTGGCATCCAGCACGCTCATGCCGCGCGGGGCCTGCACTACAGGGCCATCGACGTAAGCGATGGTGATCTTGTGGCGATACCGGTCGGCGACAATCAGCGCCAGCCACACAGCCACAGCGCCCAGCAGAATGGCGAGATAGCTTCTGTCGATCGCGGCAACATAACCGAGAAGTTCATGATACTGCTCGTCGCTCAAGGGCGGAACAAAATCCGGGGAGGCATCAGCAATCCGGCCAGCCGCCACAAACCCCGCATAGCTTGTCGCTGGCACCAGCACAGCCAGCCCATACCACAGCCACAACGTGCCCCGGTACCACGGCTTGAGCATCAGCCAGTGGTGAATGCCGATGCAGCCATGCACCCACACCAGCGGCATGAGGATGGCCTGGTTGAGCGCCTCATCCGGCCACATGGCCCAAAGCGCATAGGTGTAACTGTCCTCAGCGCCATAGAGTTCAAAGCCGCCCCGGATGGCCATGATGTGGCGCAGCAGAAAAATCGGAATGAGCAGACCGGCCACAAGCTGCACCAGATCCTGCGCCCTGACGCGCAAGGTTCTGCGGCCAATGAATTTCGCAATTCCGAAGACAAAATGCACCATGGCCGCAAGGCTCAAGACAACTGTGCCGGGATTGCTGCGGGTCACGCTGAGGCGCAAGCCCTGCACCCATTCCATGGCCTCGATGGAAATCAATCCAAATGCGTGGTTGATGAAATGCGTGGCGGCAAAGGCAAACAGGATCAAACCCGACACAATGCGGATTTGCGTTTCATGCCTGAAAAGCCACGGGGTCATCGGCACGCGCCTAAAAGAACAAGAAATCCCCCGCGTCCTTCAGCGGGTTCATCTTGTCCACGGATTTGGGATCTTCATCCACATCATCAACGCGGCAATAGAAACTGTAATGCGCGGCCAGAAGCCCGTGTATTTCGCGCGC
>JANOTU010000029.1:0-5448 GCA_031416515.1 Hyphomicrobiales bacterium | reverse complement strand
CCCGGGGAGCCACCGAGTTGGGCAGCCCTCATGCGCTCGCCACGGCCTGCGACATGGTCATCCTGTGTGTGACCGGAAGCCCCGAAGTGGAACAGGCGGTCTACGGCGAACATGGCCTCCTCGGCGCTGTGCGCGAGGGCTTCATCATCGCCGATTGCTCCACGGCGGAGCCCGATTCCACCATCAAGATCGCCGCCGATGTCGCCGCCAAAGGCGGGCATTTTGTCGACACCCCCATGACCCGCACGCCGAAAGAAGCCGAGGCCGGAAAGCTCGGCCTGATGATCGCCGGTCCCGCCCAGGTCCTGGCCCGCATCCGCCCGGTGCTGGAGACCTTCGCTGACACCATCGTCAATGCCGGCGAGGTGGGGGCCGCGCACCGCCTCAAGCTGCTCAACAATTTCCTCTCCCTCGCCAATGCCGCCGTGGCGGCGGAGGCCATCGCTGTCGCCACCAAGGCCGGCATCGACATGACGGCGTTCCGCGACATCGTCATGTCGGGCGGAGCCGCATCGGTGATGTTCGGCCGCCTCATCAATGTGCCGCTCGGCGATGATGACAGCCACGCCAAATTCGCCATCCGCAATGCGAGAAAAGATTTGCGCTATTACACCAACATGACCGAAACCCTGCCGATGACATCGTTTCTCGCTGAAACCACGCACCAGCTTTATGTCATGGCCGACAATCTGGGCTACGGCGAGCGCTTTGTTCCGCGCATGATCGACATGATGCTGCAAACCAACGGCATCAAGAAATAGCAGGCTCATTCACCAATGCCATGATCTCAGCGCCGAGCGCCATGTCGTCGATCCGGCCAAAGATGTTCTTGCGCAAGCCGCCGTCGCGGCCAAAAAGCAGAAGCGATGGCGTGCCGCGCATTTGATAGCGCGCCATGGTGGCGGGGATTGGAAATGTCGCCGGTTCGGCCATGTCAACGCCAATGGGAAACTCCAGCCGGTTCTCGTGGATGAAGGCCTTGAGCGATACCGGCGTCATCGCCTCGTGATGCTCGAACACCGTGTGAAGGCCGATGACCGCCACATCCTCCGGTGGAAACAGCCGCCAGGCCTTCTGGGCCTGCGGCGTGCCGTGCGCAACGCAGCCGGGGCACAGCATCTGAAACGCATGCAGCACCACCACCTTGCCGAGGAGCGCTGGCAAGGTGATGGGCTCAGGCGCATTGAACCATTGCGAAACAGCCCAGCCATCCTGCGCGATGGATGTCATTTTGCGTCCACGGTTCCTGGCAGGCTGAGGTCTCCGGAGGCGATCTTGAACACTTCGGATACGCACAAGAGCGGGGCCTTCATCTCGGTATTCACTTGCAAGGCCGAAGTGACACCGTCAAATTTCATCGCTTCCGCGCCCTTGGGCGCAGGCAAGCTGACGCTCAAGGAAGCGCCAGATGCTACGGGCCTCGCATCAGGACTATCGAGCAGCAGCGGAACGCCGGGGGCAGACGCTGGCAGATTGACTTCAGCGCCGGGCGCCACATCCTTGACCTTGAGCCCCGCCTTGCAGGCCTCGTCCTTGGCCAGAACCACCCAGTGGGAATGCCAGCCAGCGCCGTCATTGTCGGGCTTTCCATCGCCATTCTCGTCATACTTGGGGGTGTCGTCAAAGTCCGGATGCGCGGTCACCGCCAGCGCCAGAATGCCTTCGCCCGAAGAAAATCCGGCGGCGGATGAATCAAGGCTGGTCGGCCAGACATAGGCATGAACGGCGCTGCCCAGCATCTGGCCGGTGGGCTCGGGCGTCGTGGCGCCAGCGGCGCCGGACACATCGATCTCGAATTTGAGCATGCCATCGGCGAATTTGACGGAGGCGCGGACGATGTCGAAGTTCGGGTTCAGCGCCGGGTTTGGCGCCGGGGTGATCTCTCCGGCCAAGGCTGAGGGTACAGCCAGCGCAAGTCCGGCAAGGCATGTCAATAAACGCATTTTTTCCTCCTGCTGGTATTAGTAGCGACTCGCTACGATATCCTTTGATAGCATTGCATCGGCTTTTGTGCAACTATGATGTTGAGTCGCTACTGACATCACCAAGGATAGGCAGTTGAGCCAGTCAACATCCTCCGGCCCCTTCATTTCAGCCGCTCTGGAAAGGCTGGCGCGGCTCATGCGGGCGGGCGAGCATCTGGAGGGCCTCAACCCCGCGCAGTGGGAGGCTCTCCGCTATCTGGCGCGCGCCAACCGTTTCTCGAACTCGCCCGGCGCTCTCACCCTCTATCTGGGCGCCACCAAGGGCACCATCTCGCAGACGGTGAAGGCCCTGGAGCGCAAGGGTTTCGTGAGCAAGGCCGTCCGCCCCGGCGAGAAGCGCTCCGTGGCACTGCATTTAACCCCCAAGGGCGTGGCGGCGCTCACCAATGATCCCTGGGCAAGGCTCTCGGCATCGGCCGGGGATTTGGGCGAGAAGACCCAGCGCCGCCTGGCCAAGGGCCTCAAGAGTTTGTTGCAGCTTGAATTGGCGCATGGCCAGCACCAGAGTTTCGGCCAGTGCTCAACCTGTCGCTTCTTCCGCGAAAAAGGCCTTGAGGCCGACGCCAGTGGCCCGCATCAATGCATGCTGCTTGATGAACCCCTGACGCCCGCCGACTCGGCCCACATCTGCGTGGAGCACGAGCCTGCGTCCTGAAATGCAAATTCAGATTGTGTCTTGCCATGGCATGATTGGAGAGCCGATTGGACTTCAGCGCTGCCCCTGTTGACCAAGGCCATCGCGCTCACAAGCTTCGTTTACATTTCTGGAGAATGCCCGCTTATAGCCCAATGAGCGTACGCTGTCAAGGATTATTTTGGCTTAACCTTCTTTTTCTTCCTTGAGCTGCTGCCAGGTGTTGGGCTGGGCCAGCATCTTTTTCAGGAATTCCATGTTCTCCGCCACCTGCTCCGGCGGCAAGTCAGCGCTGGCGATCTGGCGGGCCTCGTCAAAGCGCCCTTGCAGACCCACCACCAATGCCAGATTCTGGCGAATGCGCGGGCGGCTATCGGCCTTGGGCAGGCTTGAGACCTGGCGCAGGACTTTTTCAGCCTCCGGCAAATTTCCCTGAAGCGCGAATGACATGCCCATGTTGTTGAGCACGCCAAGTTCATTCGGCTGTGCCACCAGCGCCTTGCCGTATTCAATCCGCGCCTGTTCATATTGGCCCTGCTGGTCATAGGCGGAACCCAGCGCTGAAATCACCCGCCAGTCAGCGCCGGGCATGGCTGCGGCCTGCTGCAGCACCGGCAGGGCCTGATCGGATTTTCCGGCCGCCAGCAATTTCTTGCCATAGAGCGAAGACAATTGCGTATTGCCGGAATTTTCCTGGGCGAGCTGGCGCAACACGTCAAGCTGCTGGTCGGTCTGGCCGATGGCTTCCAGACCGTCTGCAAAGGCCATGCCCTTCTTGATGTTCTTGGTATCGCTACGCCATTTTTCTCCAAGTTTCGCCGTTTCCTGAAAATCAGCGGGCGAACTGGAGGCTGGATCAGGATTTCCAAGGCTGTCGAGGGTGACGCTTTTCTGGTTGCAGGCGCCAAGCAGCGCAAGCGCAGCCACGACCAGTATTCTGGCCGCCAACGGACACTGCTTGCTGAAAATCGAAAACCACATGGTGAAGCCGGAATTTTGAAGGTCAATGGTCAATTTGCCATTAACCAATAGACCCTTCAGACTATAAGAAGGCAAAATAATGGGAGTGACATGATGCGGCAACTCAACAGAATTCTTCTGGCCCCTGACAACAGGTCAACGACGATCACAATTGACGCTGTTGATAAATCATCATGGCCCGCTTTGCGAAAGGCCTTGCCGCAGGCCGCAAGGGGTTGGGCGGATGCCAACGGCTTTGCCGGCGATGCCAGCCGCCATGTCATGATCCCGGATGCCAGCGGCACCCGAATAGCGCGTGTCATCGCCGGCACCAGCACTTCCGATCGCTTTTCCCTGGGGCGTCTGTCGCGCCTGCTGCCCAGTGGCGTTTATGAATTCGGCGCCGGTGTTGCCAACCCGGAGCTTGCAACGCTTGCCTGGTGCCTCGAGGCCTATCATTTCGGTGCTTACGGCAAGGCTGCGGGTGAAACGGCCAGCCTGCGCTGCCGCAATGATGCGCACTACGCCCAAACCTTGCGCGCCGCAGAGGCCACTTTTTTGGTGCGCGACCTCATCAACACACCCTCTTCCGACATGGGGCCCGATGAACTCGAAGCCGCATCGCGCAATTTGGCCAAGCGCTTCAAAGCAAACTTGCGCGTTATCAAAGGCGCCGCGCTTGAACGCGGCTTTCCCATGATCCACGCGGTGGGCAAGGCCAGCCCGAGAGCGCCCCGCCTGATTGATTTCACCTGGGGTCCAGTCAAGGCAAAGAAGATTACCCTGGTTGGCAAGGGTGTGTGTTTTGACACCGGCGGCCTCAACATCAAGACCGGCTCCGGCATGTTGACGATGAAAAAAGACATGGGTGGTGCCGCGACAGTACTGGGCCTTGCCCAGATGATCATGGCGGCCAATCTGAATATCAGATTGCGGGTGCTGATCCCTGCGGTTGAAAATTCCATCTCCGGCAATGCCTTTCGCCCCGGCGATATTTTGCGCAGCCGCAAGGGGATTACCGTGGAAATCGGCAATACCGATGCGGAGGGCCGTCTCGTCCTGGGCGATGCTCTGGCCTTGGCCGATGAGGAAAAGCCCGACCTGCTGATTGACATGGCGACACTGACGGGTGCCGCGCGCGTGGCGCTGGGGCCAGACTTGCCGCCCTTTTACACCGATGATGACGCCGTGGCCGAGGCCATCGCACAGGCGGGGACAATTGAAAATGATCCCATCTGGCGCATGCCATTCTGGCAGCCTTACAACCGGCTGTTTGAATCTTCTGTTGCGGGCATGAGCAATGCCGGGGACTCAGGCTATGCGGGGTCGATCACTGCGGCCCTGTTCCTCAAGCGCTTTGTGGAGCAGGCCAGGACTTACGTTCATTTTGATATTTTTGCCTGGACCCCGCAGGCGAGGCCAGGCCGACCCAAGGGCGGCGAGGCGCAAGGCATGCGGGCGCTGTTCACCATGATTGCGGAACGCTACGCAAAATAGCTTGCCAGAAATGATACGGTTCCGTAACAATTGGCCAGCATGGCACTGGAACTCAACCCCGCTCAGGCTTTGGGACTTTGGCACAAGGTGGCGCTTGCTTGCGCGCGCGACAACGACCCGGATTTATCCACGCGGCAGATCGCCATCCTCCTCACCATCTATCTCGAAGCCCCGCCCCACACTGTGCGGGGTCTTGCCGATAAACTCGGGGTTTCCAAGCCCGTCATCACCCGCGCCCTTGACGCCATGGGAAAACGCGAACTGGTGGCCCGCCGCCGCGATGACACCGACCGCCGCAATGTGCTGGTGCAGCGCACGGTGAAGGGCGCCCTCTATCTCGAACGCCTGGCCGACCTCATTGGCAATCAGGCG
>JANOTU010000028.1:0-5568 GCA_031416515.1 Hyphomicrobiales bacterium | reverse complement strand
TCGCGCATGATGTGCTCAACCGAGGCGAATGCCATGTCCACATGAGCGGTATAGTGCATCACCAGCACAATGCCGGTGATCAGCTGCACCACCAGCATGACGGCGAGAATGCCGCCGAAAGTCCACCAGTAATTGAGGTTTTTGGGCGTGGGGAAATCAAGCGCCTGGCCTTGCACCATGTCCATGATGGGCAGGCGCGCGTGGAACCACTTGGCGAATGCGCTTTTGGGCTGATAGCTCGAATGTCCGCTCATGGGATTTGTCCTTCTTAGCCGATGCGGATCTTGGTGTCGGTGATATAGGCGTATTGCGGCACCGCGAGGTTCTCCGGCGCCGGACCCCGGCGAATGCGCCCTGAGGTGTCATAATGCGATCCATGGCAGGGGCAGAACCAGCCGCCGGTCTTGGCTGAGCCTTCAACCACGGCATAATCGCCGTCATTGCCGATGGGAACGCAGCCCAGATGGGTGCAAACCCCCATCATGACGATAAAGTTTTCCTTGCCGCCAACCACACGGTTTGCGTCCGTGGCGGGTTCGCCCTCTTTGACATTGGCGCTCCGGGCAATTGGGTCTTTCAATTCGTCCATCTTGACAGCCTTGGCCGCCTCGATTTCTTTCGGCGTGCGGTGGCGTATGAACACAGGATTGCCGCGCCATTTGATGGTGACAGCCTGGCCCTCGGCGATGGGAGCGAGATCAACTTCAACCGAGGACAGCGCCAGCACCGAGGCGTCCGGGTTCATCTGGGCGATGAAAGGCCACACCGTCAGCGCAGCGCCAACGGCACCCACAGCGCCCGTGGCTATATAAAGAAAATCGCGCCGGTTGACATCGGCATGTTCAGCTGTTGACAAGGTGCTTCCCCCTCATGATTCCGCGTCGTTTTGGCATTGCGGCGAAAGGAAGTCTAGCCATCAAGTGTCGCACCTTGCGGGCCAGCGCAATTCCGCTAAGAATCTGGAATCATGCTTGAAATTTCTCTCTATCAGCCCGACATCGCCGCCAACGCCGCCAGCGTCATGCGCCTGGCCGCCTGTTTGGGGCTGCGATTGAGGATCATTGAACCAGCCGGTTTCACCTGGAACGATACCGTCTTGCGCCGTGTCGGCATGGATTATCTCGACAAGGCTGACCTCATCCGCGACGCCTCATGGGAGGCGTTTTTGAAAGCCACAGCGGGGCGAAGGCTTGTGCTGGTCACCACCAAAGCGGCCATGCC
This sequence comes from Hyphomicrobiales bacterium, assembly GCA_031416515.1. Lineage (GTDB taxonomy): Bacteria > Pseudomonadota > Alphaproteobacteria > Rhizobiales > Aestuariivirgaceae > Aestuariivirga. The sequence continues at coordinate 4,347 of JANOTU010000028.1, read as the reverse complement.
ATACGTGGATTTCTCCTTCCGCGCCGATGACATCATCCTGATGGGTCGCGAAAGTGCCGGCGTTCCCGAAACTGTCCACGCCGCCGCCGATGCGCGCTTGCTGATCCCGATGCGGCAGGGTCTGCGCTCCCTCAACGTCGCCATGGCTTGCGCAATGGTGACAGGTGAGGCATTGCGGCAGTTGAGCAAGTTTCCAGGGTTAAGCGCCTGATCGGCAATTTGAAGCAACCTTGCGGCAGTCAATGATTCATGCTGATGTGTGGTTATGGCCCGCACGGCGAGATCAAAGTACAGGGTATTTGTTTCTCACGGCTGGACCGACAAGTGGGTGGCCGAACAAATTTCCCGCAGGCTCAGTGACGTTGCCGGTTGTGAAACATTCCTTGATGTTTTCGACATTGAGAAGGGCGATGATTTTGAAGACCGGATATTCGGCGAAATGCCAAAATGCCAGGAGCTTGTAGCGCTGCTGACCCCTTGGTCCGCCGACCGCAACTGGGTTTGGATCGAGATCGGCGCGGCCCGCGCGCTTGGACTCCGTGTAGTCGCGGTGCTTTATGGAGTCACACTTTCTGATCTCGACAATGAAAAAGGCGGGAAAGGTTTTCTGGGCGCCAAGAATATTGTGGCAATCAATGATCTCGAAGACTATCTTCAGCAAGCAGCAAAGCGGGCGAGAAAATGACCAAGCAAACCCATATTTTTCTATCCTATGCCAAGGCGGACCAGGGTTTTGCCGCGCGGATCGCCAAGGAACTGGAAAAAGCCGGGGCGCAATCATCCGGGTTGACCATCGTGGCCGCCGGCGATGTGTTTCGGCATGTAAAGAGGGAACTCAAGCTTTCAGACTTGGTTGTTTTTCTCGTTCCCTCGCAGGAAGGCGAAGGACGGTGGGCGCTGGCGGAAATCGGCGCGGCCCGCGCGCTGGACAAGAACATCCTGGCCGTTCTGCCGGACCGGGCGCGCTATGCCAACAGCGCGTTTGTGAAATCCCTCACTGACCGGCCCATGATCGACGCAACCGACCTTTCGGCATCAGCGCTGGCAAGGACGATCATTTCCAGCGCATCCGCCCATTGAGGGCGGTGCGCGGCCCGACCCCACAATGAACGAGCAGCAAGCCAAGTCCCGCGCATGGTTCGAGTCTCTCCGCGATCAGATTTGCGCCGCGATTGAAGCCATCGACGGCGGGCGCTTTTTGGCCAAGCCCTGGGACCGGCCCGAGGGCGGCGGCGGGGTCATGTCGATGCTGCACGGCAAGGTTTTTGAAAAGGCGGGCGTGCACACATCAACCGTGCACGGAGAATTCACCCCGGAATTCCGCAAGCAAATCCCCGGCGCTGAGGATGATCCCCGCTTCTGGGCCACCGGCGTTTCCCTCATCATGCACCCCTGGAACCCGCATGTGCCAGCGGTGCACATGAACACCCGCTTCATCACCACATCGAAAACCTGGTTCGGCGGCGGGGCTGATCTCACCCCCGTGCTTGACCGCAGGCGCACCCAGGCCGATCCCGACACCATTGCCTTCCACGCCGCGATGAAAACCGCCTGCGATAGCCACAGCATTGCAGACTACAAAAAATTCAAATCCTGGTGCGACACGTATTTCCATCTCGCCCACCGCAATGAGCCGCGCGGCATTGGCGGCATCTTTTTTGACCATTTCAACTCCGGTGATTGGAACGCCGATTTCGCCTTCGTGCAAGACGTGGGCCGCGCCTTCCTCAATATCTATCCCGCCCTGGTGCGCGCCAACATAAACACGCCCTGGGCGCAAGCCGACCGCGAGGAGCAACTCATCCGCCGCGGCCGCTATGTGGAGTTCAACCTGCTCTACGACCGCGGCACCTTGTTCGGATTGAAAACCGGCGGCAATGTTGAATCGATACTCTCCTCCATGCCCCCCTCGGTGAAATGGCCATAGAAAGACACGCCCATGGACCTCCGCAACGGCTTCGACATCAAGCGCTACATCCGCACCATCCCGGACTATCCCAAGCCCGGCATCATGTTCCGCGATATCACCACGCTCCTCGCCGATCTCCACGGCTTCCGCGCCGCTGTTGATGAGCTGGCCTGGCCGTTCCTGAGTGGCGAGATTGATTATGTGGCCGGCATTGAAGCGCGCGGATTTATCTTGGGCGGAGCCGTGGCCCACACGCTGGGCCGCGGCTTCATCCCCATCCGCAAGAAAGGCAAGCTCCCGGCACGAGTCATCGGCCAGGAATACGCGCTGGAATATGGCGTCGACACCATCGAGATCCACGCCGACGCCATCAAACGCGGCGACCGGATTCTCCTCATCGACGACCTCATTGCAACAGGCGGCACAGCCGGCGCCGCCATCGATTTGATCCGCAAATCGCAAGGCGAAGTCGTCGCCGCCGCGTTTGTAATTGACTTGCCAGAACTAGGCGGCTCCGCCAGGCTCAAAGCCAAGGGCGTGAAAATCCACACGCTGGTCAGCTTTGCGGGCCACTGACCAAACGCCGCGCCGTCAGCACCTTGCCTTCGAAGCTGAACACCAGTTCGCCATGCTGGTTGTGGCCTTCATTGTGGGAGTGGATCATCCCCCATTTGGGCCTTGAGGCCAGTTCGCGCTTGCCCGTCACCACGGTGCGGTAGGACAGCGTATCGCCCGGACACACCGGCTTCAGCCATTTCAGATTGCTGAAACCCGGCGATGGCCCCGTCTCCGGCAACGCCGACAGCTTCGCCCGCGCCGCGTCATTGGTGGCGACATAGCATTTCATCCAGCCCGCCGCCGTATGCCAGCCGCTCGCCGAAAGCCTGCCGAATGGCCCCGAGGCCGCCGCCTCTTCCTCAAGATGAAAAGCCTGCGGATCAAAGTCCTTGGCAAACTTGACGGTGTTCTCGCGGGTGAAGTGATAGCTGCCCAGTTCCACCGCCAGCCCCACGTCGATCTCCTCAAAGTAAAGCCCGATCATCCCCGCACCCGCATGAAGTTGACCCCGTTCAGTTCAACTTTTCGCTCTCCACCCAAATTGAAAGACTCCCAGCGGCATTCCAGAATGCCCATCTCCGGCCGCCTGGCCGATACGCGCCGACCCAGCACCGTCATCGTGCCCCTCAGCACCTCGCCCGCATAAACGGGTTTGAGCCACTTCGCTTCTGAAAACCCGTTCGACCCCATGGCCGCAGAGCGATTGAGATAGGCATCGCACGCCATCCGCACCAAAATCGCCGACGAATGCCAACCCGACGCGCACAAGCCCCCCATTACCGAGGCCTTGGCCGCCGCCTCATCCAGATTAAAGGCTTGCGGATCAAACTCGCGCGCAAAAGCAACAATGGCCTCGCGCGTCACCTCAAAGGGACCCAGTGGGATCACCTGCCCCACAGAAAAATCTTCATAATGCAGCACCAGCGCACGTCCTTGATTTCAGGGATAAGATCATGCAGCTTAGCGCGATTCAATTTCACCAGACAACGCCCACAACAGGAGCCCACCCAGCGATGCCAATCACCCGCCGCGCCCTGCTCACATCCGCGCTCTGCGCCGGGCTCATGCCGCATCGCGAAGCGCAAGCGCTGGTCGATGAGCCCTTCCCCGTCCGCGAAGCCGATGCGCGCGCCGTCGACTACAAGTTCAGGATGCGCGAGATGGCCTATAAGACCAACGAGCCTCCCGGCACCATCATCGTCGATCCCAAGCGCCGCTTTCTCTATCACGTGTCAGGCGGCGGCCTTGCCATGCGCTACGGCGTAGCAGTCGGCAAATCGAGCAAGGCCTGGACCGGCGAGGCCATCATCAAGCGCATGGCAAAATGGCCGGTGTGGGTTCCCGCCCCCTATCACCTTGAGCAAATCCCCTCGCTCGCCAAGCACAGGGGCGGCATGCCCGGCGGCCCCGACAATCCCATGGGTGCCCGCGCCCTCTATCTCTATCAAGGCGACATCGACACCATCAACCGCATCCACGGTTCCGCCAAGCCATCAGAGATCGGAGCCAAAAACACCGCTGGCTGCTTCGCCATGCTGAACATCGACATCATCCACCTCTACGGCCGCGTGGAAATCGGCACCCGGGTTGTGGTGCTGGGATAGAATGAATTGGCGGGACAGGACTGGGCTGCGCTCCTAAATTGATAACAACGGCCAGAGAAATTGGCTTATCCGCGCGGCGGAAATGGCCAACATAAATATCGTCCACGCTGAATTCCTCGGCGAATGAAATTAAACGATCAGGCCGAGCACACCAAGAAATACATATTAATTCCTATTGAGTCATTGCCGTCCTGCCATCGGTACACGTGGAAATCCCAGGCCGCCCGGACTGTGCCTCAAGTCGCAAACCTGAAGTGCATCACGTCGCCGTCTTTG
>JANOTU010000027.1:0-3589 GCA_031416515.1 Hyphomicrobiales bacterium | reverse complement strand
CACGATACCAACCCAGAGCGTGACGGCAGCGACCCCAGCGATCCGGTGATTATCCTCAGCGTGGGCCGCGCAGTTGACAAGAAGGGCTACGACACCCTGCTGCAAGCCCTGGCGCTGCTCGCTCCCACCCTCGCCTTCCGCTTCATCCATGCAGGTGGTGGTGAAGAACTGGCCAAGCTCAAGGCGCTGTCAGCAAAGCTGGGGCTTGCTGGCAAGCTTGAGTGGCACGGCGCTCTGGCACAGGAAGACATCCTCGCGCTCTACCGCAGCGCCGATATTTTCGCGCTGGCCTGCCGCGTATCCGCCGACGGTGACCGCGACGGCCTCCCCAATGTTCTGGTGGAAGCGTGCAGCCAGAGTCTTGTGTGCGTATCCACCACAGTCTCCGGCGTGCCTGAGCTTCTGGAAGACGGCATCAACGGCCTGCTTGTCGCGCCTGACAATCCGGGCCAGCTAGCCAATGCCCTGTCGCGCCTGATCCAGGGTCCAGCTTTGCGCAAGAAACTGGGAGACGCCGCAAACATCCGTGTGCGGAGCGATTTCGATCACACAGCAAGCATTCGCCAGTTGGCGGCGCTGTTCAACGACAAGTGGCGGCCATGAGCGCCAGGGTTTTCATCTATGTCCAGCATCTCCTCGGCATCGGCCATCTGGTGCGCAGCAACCGGATTGCCGAAGCCCTGCGTGATGCAGGTTTTGCGGTGACCATGGCGATTGGCGGCGCGCCTGTTAAGGGGTTTCCGGGACCGGGTCTCAACATTGTTTCCCTGCCGCCTGTCAAAGCCGGGGCGGAAGGATTTTCCTCATTGGTAGATGGTGCGGGAAATCCAATCGACGATACCTTCAAGGCCGCGCGCCGTGATCTTCTCGTGAACGCATTCCGCGCAGCCAAGCCGGACATTCTCATTGTTGAAAGTTTCCCCTTTGGCCGCCGCGCCATGCGCTTTGAATTGCTGCCGCTGCTGGAGGCCGCGCGCGCAATGCCAAACCGCCCGCTGATTGCAACTTCTGTGCGCGATATCTTGCAAGCTACATCCAAGCCGGGCCGGGCCGAAGAGACGGTGCAGACAATCGAAACATATTTCGATCTCGTCCTCGTCCACGGCGATCCCAGTTTTGCCGCTTTGGGCGAGACATTTCCTCTTGCCAGCACGATCACCAAAGAGATCTTTCACACCGGACTGGTGGCAGGCCCCCTGCCGCCAGTGCCACAGGATCACTATGACATCGTGGTTTCCGCAGGCGGTGGCGCTGCTGGGTTCGCTTTGATGCGGGCTGCGGCGCAAATGATCCGGCAATTCAACGGCAGCCATCGCTGCTGCCTGATCACTGGCCCCAACCTGGGGCAGGCTGAAACCTTCAAAGGCATGGACGTTTTCACCTTCCGCCCCGACTTCCCAAGCCTGCTGCGCGGCGCCAGGCTTTCAATCTCGCAGGCCGGCTACAATACCATCTGCGACATCCTGCGCGTGGGGTGTAGGTCATTGCTCATCCCCTTCGCAGCAGGCGGCGAGACCGAGCAAACCGAACGGGCAATGAAACTCAAGAAGCTGGGACTGGCCGATGTGCTCCTGGAGGCTGACATCAATGCAGCTACTCTGGCAGCGGTCGTGGAGAGGTTGCTGGCCGCACCGCCACCCCCAATCAACACCCTCAATCTGGACGGCGCAGAACGAACCGCCAGGTATTTGAAAGATCGGTTTAAGGCTTAGCCCATCACCTCTTCCTTCCCCCCCCTCGCGGGGGAAGGTGGCGAAGCGCGAAGCGCTGCGCCGGATGAGGGGGCGGTTCAGCGAGTCGAACTGCCGATAGGACTCGGCTCACCGCCCTCTCATCCGGCGCGTTCCGCGCCACCTTCTCCCGCGAGGGGAGAAGGAAAGAAAACGCGCATTGTTAGATGCGGCCTATCAGCATGAACCTGGTATATTTCTTCTGCGGCAACTCACCTGCGTAAAGCACTTCTGACAAACCCACAGCATCAGAAAAGGCCTTGAGCGTGGGCATACAGTTGATATGCGTTGGCTCGCTGAAATAGTCATTGGATTGCAGGAGCACGTCGGTCTGTTTCGGCAACAAAGCGAGCCAACCTTTGAGATCAGCAATGTGCTCGCAGCTTGTGTTGATAACAAGATCGGGCTGGGCTGCCTTGTAGTCGAGTCTATACATATCCCCGGTCAGCGCCCGGAAACGGCCTGCCGCCTCCCCAACCAAGGTGTGAGCAACCGCTTCGACGTCGGGGTCAATGTCGATGCTCTCAATGCGGTCAATATCAAACCGAGCGTCATCAAAAAACATGGCGGCCAGAACGCCGTACCAGCCGCCCAGAATCCACACCCGCTGAAACCGCCCGCCCAGATTCTCCAGAAGCCTTTCACGCGCCCACATCTTGCAAGCAACTTGCTTGTGGTTGAAGGCATTGCCGATATCAGCGCCGGGATGCCTGGCGATCACCCGGCCTATCGCCGACAGCAGGGGGCTTCCGGTATAGGACGCAAGGCCCCGGACCAGATCAAAAGCATCGACCGGGGATTTCGTGACAAGTGACATGGGATTGTTGTAGGTTCACACCAACACCCGCGCAAGGGGACCATAACGGCGCGGCATTGGAAAAACACGGGCCGGATGGATAAAAGTCTTCCCAAATATATCTGGAAGCACACGCGCGCCCAGCAGATATGGATTCTGCTGGTTGTGGCCGTTTCCATGTACACCTATTTCCTGTCCTTCGACCTGCCCAAGCTCATCGTCAACGGCCCCATTCAGGGGCAGGGATTTCCCTCAGCGGAGGCCACGCAAACCTATTTGCGGCTGGCTTTCGATATTCCGGGCTTTGGTCCGCTTACGCTATTTTCCGGGATTGAGGTTGGCCGCTCTGGCGCCCTCATCCTGCTTTGCAGCATATTTTTGCTGTTGGTCATCATCAATGGCGGGTTCAAATTTTACATCAACACCTTCAAGGGCCGCCTGGGCGAGCGCATGCTGCGGCGCATCCGCTTTGAACTGGTGGACCGGATCTTAAGGTTTCCGCCCACCCAGTTCAAACGCGTCAAGCCTGCCGAACTCTCCACCATGGTGAAGGACGAGGTAGAGCCGCTCGGCGGTTTCATCGGCGATGCTTTTGTTCAGCCCGCCCTGCTCGGCGGCCAGGCCCTTACCGCCTTGATCTTCATCCTGCTGCAAAGCCTGTGGCTGGGCTTGATTGCGGCAGGCATTGTCGCGGTGCAACTCATCCTCATTCCAAAAATGCGCCGGCGCCTGCTTATCTTGGGGCGAGAGCGCCAGCTTACCGCACGCCAGCTATCAGGCCGCATTGGCGAAATTTCGGAGGGCATCGCCGCCGTCCATACCCATGACACCTCGAATTATGAACGCGCCGACATCTCCGCCCGGCTGGGGCGGATTTTCAAGATCAGATATGATCTCTACCAATGGAAATTCCTGGTCAAGTTCATCAACAATTTTCTGGCGCAGGTTACCCCCTTCCTGTTCTATCTGGTTGGCGGCTATCAGGTGATCAGCGGCAATCTGGATGTGGGCCAGTTGGTGGCCGTGATCGCCGCCTACAAGGATTTGCCCACACCGCTGAAGG
>JANOTU010000026.1:0-6552 GCA_031416515.1 Hyphomicrobiales bacterium | reverse complement strand
ATTGCCTTCTCCCGTGCCCCTTGGCATGGGAGAAGGTGGCCGAAGGCCGGATGAGGGCCCTTGCAACAAGCACCAGCATCACTCCACCGCCACCAGCGCTGCCGCAACCTTGCGGTTTTCGGCCAACAATAAATTGTAGGTGCTCACCGCCGCACCCGTGGTCATCACATCGGCCAAAATGCCCGGCACTGCGCGGCGCAGCATGGTTCTCCCCGTGCCAATCACCAAGAGATCAATATTCCCGCGCTCCGCCATCACCGCAGAAAAATCATCATGATCGGACCAGGCGTAAATGCCGCTGGGCAAAACGAGGATCGAACCCTTGTGCGAAATCCCGGCAAAGCGAAAGCCGCCATTGCCGTAAGCATCGATGGGGGGACGCCCGGGATAAAAGCCGGTCACGGCCTGGCTGCCACCGCAGCCCTGGCTTCGGCTTTGACATTCTCGCGCACCGTGCCCAGCAAAATCAGCACCGGGGCGGCGATGAAGATTGACGAATATGTGCCCACCACCACGCCCCAGATCATGGCGAAGGTGAAGCCGCGGATGACTTCGCCGCCGAAGATATAGAGTGAGACAAGTGCTATCATCGTCGAGACCGAAGTGAGCATGGTGCGGGGCAGGACCGAGTTGATCGAGAAATCAATCAAGTCCGCCAGCGGCATGGCCTTGTATTTCCGCAGAAACTCGCGGATACGGTCGAACACCACGACTGTGTCGTTGAGCGAATAGCCGATGATGGTGAGAATGGCGGCGATGATGTTGAGATTGAACTCCAGGCCGATGATGCAAAAAAGGCCAATGGAGAGGATCACGTCATGGAGCAGCGAGATCACGCCGCCAACCGCGAACTGCCATTCAAAGCGGAACCACAAGTAAAGCAGCACAGCGACAATCGACAGCACCACCGCGAGAATGGCTTCTTGTGTGAGTTCTTCAGAGACCTTGGGGCCCACAACTTCAACGCTTCGATATTCAACCTTCTCGCCGAGTGCTGCTTTCACCTTGGCCACCGCCGCTTGTTCCGCGACCTCGCCGCCGACCTGCGCTTCCAGCCGGATCAGCACATCGCTGGGGCCGCCGAATTCCTGCAACTCCACATCGCCAAGCCCCAGGCCACCAAGGGTGCCGCGCAACTGGTCGAGATTGGCGGGGCCTTGTGTACGTATCGTAATGACGGTGCCGCCCTTGAAATCAATGCCGTAGTTGAGGCCAACAAAGATGAAGAGCAGGATGGAGGCAGCACAAAGGATTCCAGACACGAAGAAGCCAAAGCGGCTCACCCGCATAAAGGCGAATTTGGTGTCGTCGGGAATAAAGCGGATGGGTTTCCAGAACTTCACAGCGGAATCTCCTTGGGCTTGGTGCGCAACACCCACAGGGCCACGACCAGCCGGGTGAGCGTAAAAGCCGTGAACATGGTGGTGAAAATGCCAATCGCCAGCGTCACCGCAAAGCCGCGCACCGGGCCAGAGCCAATGCCGAAGAGCACTGCGGCGGCAATCAACGTGGTGACATTGGCGTCCACGACGGTGGCGAGCGCCTCCTTGAAGCCGGTTTCAACCGCGTTATAGGCAGTGCGGCCGTTGCGCCATTCCTCGCGGATGCGCTCAAAAACCAGCACATTCGAATCAATCGCCATGCCGAGCGTGAGCACAATGCCGGCAATGCCCGGCAAGGTGAGTGTGAAGCCGAAGAACGACATGATGGCTATCAGCATCACCAGATTGGCCATCAGCGCCAGATTGGCGAAGATGCCGAACAGGCCGTAAGGCAGCATGATAAAGATCATGATACCAACAAGGCCGACAAGCGAGGCGATGACGCCAGCGCGGACTGAATCCGAGCCAAGGCTGGGGCCGACGGTGCGTTCCTCAACCACAATCAACTGCGCCGGCAGCGCGCCAGAGCGCAAGACAATCGACAGGCTTGCCGTTTCATCGCTGGTGAAATTGCCGGAAATCTGCCCCGAACCACCGGTGATGGGCTCGTTGATATTGGGCGCGCTGATGATCTTGTCGTCAAGAATAATGGCGAATGGCTTGCCGACATTTTCCCGCGTGAGACGCGCGAATCTTTCAGCGCCCTTGAGGTTGAAACGGAAGGTGACAACGGGCTGGTTGGTCTGATCGAACCCAGGCCTTGCATCCACAAGGTCCGCGCCGTCAACAGTGGCGCGGCTGGAAATCTGCACCCACATTTCCTGCGGGCTGTCTTTCTGCGCCAGAGACGCGCATTCAGGTGGCGGCTGCTGGCCATTGGCGGTGGGCTGGCTCTCGCAGACCAACTGGAAGGTGAGCTTGCCAGGTTCGATCGTGGGCTTGATGTCGCGACCCGGTATCTGAATATTGATCCGGTCCTTGCCCTGCTGGACAATGGTTATTTCGGCGATGCCGGTTGCATCCAGCCGGTTGCCGATGATCTTGATGATTTGGTCAACGGAGTTGGCAATCTTGGTATTGATGCCATGCTCAGAAAAATTCAGGAAAAACTGCTGGTCTTGGCTCGCCAGATCAAGCAGGTTGACGGGCAGGCCGGTGCTGAAAATACCGGCATCAAGGGGCTGGAGAAGCTTGGCCAACTCGGTCTTGGCGCGGTCCAGGTCTTCCGGCTTGGTGATGCGCACGCTGACGCCATTCTCGGAGCGGTTGATGCCGCTATAGCCGATCTTGGCTTCGCGCAAGCCTGCGCGAATGTCGCCGGTCACCTGCTTGGCGAGCCTGTCAAGCAGATCCTTGCGGTCCACCTCATAGAGCAGGTTGGAGCCGCCCTGGAGATCAAGGCCCAGCGTGATGGGCTTGAGATTATAGGGCTTCAACTGCTCGTTCACCGCTGCGGGGAGCAGATTGGGCAGCGCCACAAAAATGGACAGCACCACCGAGGCGATGATGGCGATGATCTTCCAGCGGGAAAATTGCAGCATCGGCTATTTCGCGTCCGCCTTCACCGGCTCGCCCTTGGCGCGGACATCAACGACGCCGGAGCGCAAAATGCGAATTTTCACATTCTCGCCCACTTCCACCTGCAGCTCATGGTCATCGACAACCTTGATCACCTTGCCGATAAGACCGCCGCTGGTGACGATGGTGTCACCCCGGTTGATTTTCTTCAAAAGCGCCTGGTGTTCTTTGAGCTTTTTCTGCTGCGGGCGGATGAGCAGGAAGTAGAAGACCACCATGATCATGGCGAGCGGCATGAGCATTGAGGTGAAATCGCCAATGCCGGGTGCGCCCTGGGCCTGGGCAAATGCGGGGGAAATGAACAAAAGCGTCTCCTGATGTGAAGCTGGCGGATATATAGCGCCGCGCGACCGCAATGCAACCAATGGATTGTCAGCGCGAGTTGCAGCCTCTAATGCCGGTGTTCATAGCCATTGACCTTTCTTCCCTTCCCCCCCCCTTGCGGGGGAAGGTGGATCCGCGTCCCGAAGGGCGCGGGCCGGATGAGGGGTCGGTTCAGCCAGTACTGAAGCCAGCAGAACTCGCTGAGCCGACCCCTCATCCGACGTAGCGCCTTGCGGCGCTCCGCCACCTTCTCCCGCAAGGGGAGAAGGGAAGAAGTGTCATCAACTGCGAACACTGGTATCTAAAAGGCTCATACGACGATGGAAATTGACAAAACCCTCCTCGCCCGCATCGCCGAAGCCCTGGAGCGCATGGCCCCGCCCGCGCCTGCCCCGGTTGATCTGGGCAAGTCCGAGGCCTTTGTCTGGCATGGCACAGCGCTTGTGGCGGTGGCCAAGGTCAACCGGGTGGATATGTCCCTGCTCAAGGGCATTGATCTCACCCGCGACATTCTGATTGAAAACACCACGCGCTTTGCCCGTGGCCTTCCCGCCAACAATGCGCTGCTTTGGGGTGCCCGCGGCATGGGCAAGTCGTCGCTGGTGAAGGCGGCGCACCATCTGGTGAATGAGGCTGAAGGCGGCCTCCTCAAGATAGTGGAAATTCACCGCGAGGACATTGAATCGCTTCCCGCCCTGATGGCGCTCATCCGCAAGGCGGCGGATTTCCGCTTCATCGTCTTCTGCGATGACCTTTCCTTCGATGCCGAGGACACCTCCTACAAGGCGCTCAAAGCCACCCTTGATGGCGGCATCGAGGGCCGACCCGCCAACATGATATTCTACGCCACCTCCAACCGCCGCCATCTGCTGCCACGCGACATGATCGAGAACGAGCGCTCAACTGCCATCAATCCATCAGAAGCCGTGCAGGAAAAAGTCTCGCTCTCAGACCGCTTCGGCCTGTGGCTGGGCTTCCACAATTGCTCGCAGGATGAATATCTCGACATGGTGGCAGGCTACGCCAAACACTTCGGACTTCGAATCAGCAAGGACGCCCTGCGCGCCGGGGCCATCGAATGGTCCGCCACCCGGGGCAGCAGATCAGGCCGCGTCGCCTGGCAATTCGTGCAGGATATGGCGGGGAGATTGGGACAGAAGATCGAGTGATGTCCTCGCCCGCCCTTGCGGGAGAGGACGTTATCCCATCTCCTTCTCGATCCGGTTCCACTCCTCAAGACCGCGCGCCACCGGCATCATGATCCACTGCTTGTAAGGCTCGCGGGTTTGCAGCGCCTTGAACCATTCGGTGATGTGGGGGGTTTCCGGCTTCTGGCAATCAAGGCCCATATAGCGCCAGTAGAGCGCGCCCATGACGATATCGCCGAAGCTGAATTTGTCGCCTGCGAACCAGTCATGCTGGGCCAGATGGCGATCGGCGATGTGCAGGGCGTCGATGGACTTCTTTTCAGCCTCGGCCACCGCAGCGGCGCTGCGCTGGGCGGCGGCATTACGCACATTGTTCATGAAGATGACCGACATCGGCCCGCCAAATGTGCCCTGCTGCCAGTCCATCCATTGCTCGGCGGCGGCCAAGGCGCGGGGGTCTTCGGGCCGCAGCAATCCAGCCCGGTAGCGCGCAGTGAGATAGCGCACGATGGCGTTGGATTCGAACATGGTGACATCGCCGTCCTGAATGGTGGGGACGAGGCCATTGGGGTTCATGCGCAGGTAGTCGGCGTCGCGGTTGCCGCCAAAACTGCCGCCCACGGTTTCGCGTAAGAACGGCAGGTCAAGCTCGGCCAGAGTCCAAAGAACTTTCTGGACATTCACGGAATTGCGGCGGCCCCAGACACGGATCATGATCGTTCTCCTGTTCAACAAAAGGCAAAAGCCTGGCTTTCATACCAGACTCTCACCCTTGCAGGGAACAGGATCAGTTGGAGGCGGTGGCGTTGGACAGGAACTTGGTGGGGTCCATGGCGGTGGCGCCTTTTCTCACCTCAAAGTGCAGTTGCGGACTGGAGACCGAACCGGTCTGACCAGCCTTGGCAATGACATCGCCGCGCTTGACGGTATCGCCGCGCTTGACGAACAGTTCCTTGGCATGGGCATAGGCTGTCACCCAGCCGCCCTCATGGCGGATGAGCACGAGGTTGCCGTAGCCTTTCAATTCATTGCCGGAATAGGCGACAACACCACTTTCCGCCGCGCGCACACTTGTGCCTTCGGGAACGGCGATATTGATGCCTTCATTCTTGAGGCCGTTGGGCTTGGCGCCGTAGCCGGAGATGATCTTGCCGCGCACCGGCCAACGCATGCCGGTGGCCGCGATATCGGGCGCTGGCGATGCTTCGGGCTTGGGGGCTTGGGCAACATCGGGCTCAGGAGCAGGAATCTCTTCGGCTGAAGCGGTCTTGGCTGGCGGCGCTGCCGGATCATTGCCGGTCTCAACCATGTCCTCTTCGCTCAGCACCAGCTTGGCCGGTGACTTGCCCGATTTCTTCCTGGGCGCTGCTTCGGTATCCACCGCTGCGACTGCATCAGCACCACCGGGGATCTTGACAGGCTGGCCAAGACTCAACATGGCCCCGCGATCCAGGCCGTTGAGATCAGCGATCGCATAGGGCGAGACACCAAATTTGCGGCCCAGCGAGAACAGGGTTTCACCTGACTCCACCTGGTGCATGTTGCGGGTCTTGGAGCGGCCTTGCGCCATGGCGGGGCGAGTGTTTGGCGCGACAGCTTCAGAGCCGCCCGGAATTTGCAGGGTCTGGCCGGTGCGCACCGAATAGGGCGGCCTGATGCCATTGGCGGCAGCCAGCTCGCTGATGGTGAGGTTGTTGGCCTTGGCGATGGAATAGAGCGTCATGCCGGGTTCAACCGTCACACTGTCGCTGGTCGCAACCGGAGCATCATCAGCGCTGGCCACTTGCGTTTTGCGATAGGCGGGCTTCTTGTAAGCATACTTGCTCCCCGGCTTGCGCAAACCGGAGCCCGCCAGCGGGCTGGAGGTGATCTTGTCATCGCCATCCGGCGATGGCACCGAGGCCGTGTAGGCCGGATCCTTGTCCGAAGACTTGGATGCAAACCGGTCAACCGCCTGCGAGCAGCCAGCCAGCATCAAACCTGCGGCCACTGTAAGCAAACAATTTGACTTGGAAAAGCGCTGTGCGCCACGAGGAAAATAAGTCGTCATACCCAAACTCCGCTACAAACTGACAATACGGATAATGACTTGTTTAGGTTAAGGCTTGGTTATTGCCGCA